>NZ_JBSFWU010000161.1:0-10753 GCF_053594995.1 Streptomyces sp. NPDC002536 | reverse complement strand
AGGGGCTGCCGCCCCTTTAGGGGGCGCCCCGTAAGGGGCGCGGGGAACTGCGCGATCAGCCACCGACGGCCCGCAGCCGACACACCACCCCAGGGGCCCGGGGCGAAGCCCCGGGAGCTTCGACTGCGGGCGCCTCGTGGCCGGCCGCACAGTTCCCCGCGCCCCTTCGGGACTCGGTGCCCCTATATCCGAAACGGCCCCGGATCCCGCGGATCTCCGCGCGCCGCTCCCCCGTGTGGCCCTGATTCCTTACCGAATGGAGCAGTAGAACTACGCAGCGGATGCTCCGGCAGGGGCGGCGGGTGAATCTCTGAAGCGAAGGAGGTACACCCAATGAAGTCAATTCGTACCGCTCTCTGTGGAACTCTGACGGCTGTTGCCCTCTGCGCGGCCCCGGCCGCGTACGCCCTCAGTCCCGCCCAGGCCGAGGCCCGTCTCGTCCAGGCGGGCCAGGACCATCGTTGCGACCACGGCTGCGGCGACCACGACCGTGACAACGGTCGTGACGACGAAGGCCGGGACGAGGACCACGGACGTGACGACAACGGCCGCGACGAGGACCACGGACGTGAGGACCACGGCCGCGACCACGACCACGGCCGCGGTGAGGACCACGGGCGTGGCGAGGACCACGGCCGGGACCACGACCACGGCCGCGGTGAGGACCACGGGCGCGACCACGGCCGGGACCACGGCCGCGACCACGACCACGGTCGGGACAACGGCCGCGACAACAGCCGTCCGCACGGCCACAACCACGCGGGCGGCGGCGCCACCGCGATCACCCCGGCCGCGGAGTCCTCTCCCGACGCCTCGACGCTCGTCCTCGCGGGCGGCGCCACGGTGGCCCTGGCCGGTGGTCTGATCTGGAACCGCCGCCGCGCCGCGGCGAAGCGGTGACGGGAAGCGAACCGTCACCATGTCAGAAGCGCGCACAGGTGGTTTCGGCCGCCTGCTGACCGGAGCGGCCTGGACGGCACTGCTGCTGGCCCTGTGGCTACGCGGCCATGACATCGCCGAGGAGCCGATATCCCCGGCTCCGCGGACCGGTGACGCCGCCGCGGCCCGCTCCCCCGCGCGCACCGGCCTGCCCCCGGCACACGGACCGTTGCCGGGGGCGGGCCCCCAACAGCTGGCGATCGACGCCATCGGCCTGCAGGCCCCCATCGAGGGCCACGGCCTCGACCCGCGCGGCGGGGTCGAGACGCCCCCGTACGACAGGCCCAACTCCGTGTCCTGGTACCAGGGCGGTCCGCAGCCGGGCAGTGAGGGCGCCGCCATCCTGGTCGGCCACGTGGACACCGACAAGGCACCGGCGGTCTTCTACGAGATCCGCTTCCTCAAGCCCGGCACCGCGATCACGGTGACCCGCAACGACGGCACCACCGCCCGGTTCACCGTGGAGGACGTCGCGCTCGTCGACAAGGACCACTTCGACGACGACAAGGTCTACGGGCCGCACGGCGCCGGCCGCGCCGAGCTGCGCCTGATCACCTGCGGCGGCGCCTACGACCGTGCCCACCACGAGTACGCGGCCAACGTGGTGGTCTCCGCCTATCTGACGGGGGCCGCCAAGTCGGCGCCCGCGGCACCTCCGGCGGCACCACCGCCCTCGGCGCCGCCCGCACCGCCCGCACCGCCCCGGCCTCCCCACCCGCCCGGCGCCACGAACGAACAGGGCGAGGAAGCCTGACCTGACAGACTATCGACCGGCCCCCGGCCGCGGCATGTTCCCAACTGCCGCAGGTCAGGGGCCGGTTCGGTGCTGCGCGGACCGCTCGAACCCGGGCAGAGCCCACTCGGACGGCGTGGGGCGACTGATAGAAGAAGCACTCTCCACCCCATGGCGAAATGAGAGTGCGCATGCTGCTCGAGCAGGTCTATCAGGATGCCCCCACGGTCCGTTCCGGAAGGCACCGCACGACGGTCAACGAATTCACCGACCAGATACCCGCGCTGCGCCCGGAGGTCCTCCGGGAGGCCTCCGAACGGCTCGTGGAACTCGGGAAGTTCGACAGCGACAAGATCCTCGTCGAGGAGGACAAGGGCGCGATACTCGGCGGCGCCGTCTCCCTCGCGGTCGGCCTCCCGCTCGCCGTGGCCCGCTGGTACACCTACGACGTCGGGCACAGCTCCATCCCGGTGCCCATCGACAGCGAGTACTTCAGCGGAACGCTCTACGTCAACGGCATCGAGCCGGGCGACCGCGTGACGATCGTCGACGACACGATCAGCACCGGCGGCACGCTCATCGCCCTGGTCGAGGCCGTGCAGGCCGCGGGTGCCACGGTCTCCGAGGTGCTCGTCGCCGTGGAGAAGCCGCAGAACGGCGGCCGGGGGAAGGTCGAGGAGCGCTTCGGCATCGACGTCAGGACGCTCGTCAGGATCGCGGTGGACGACGTCTCCCAGCGCGCCTACGTACTCGACTGACGCATCGTCACTCCCGCTTCCCCACCGAACCGCCGAAGGAGAGCCCAAGCCCATGTCCAGCCGCCAGGGGCCGGTCAAGCCCACCGAACTCCACGAGCTGACGCACCTCGCGGAGCCGGGAGCCGCCCGGATCTTCGCCAAGTGCGAGTTCATGAACCCCACCGGAAGCCACAAGGACCGCGTGTTCTCCTACATGCTCGACGAGCTGGAGAAGCAGGGCCGGATCAGCCCCGGTATGACCCTCGTCGAATGCTCCACCGGGAACGGCGGGGCCGCGCTCTCGCGCGTCGGCAGGGACCGCGGGTACAAGATCGCCATCATCATGCCGGCCGGCATGACCGAGGAACGCCGCAAGCAGATCGAGACGTTCGGCGCCACCATCATCGAGACCTCGCAGGACGGCTTCCTCCTGGAGAGCGAGGACACCGCGCGGCAGTACGTCGCGGACCACCCCGGCAGCCACTTCCTCGACCAGTCGACCAACGAGCTGAACTGGCGGTCCTGGCGCAGCTGCGGCACCGAGATCGTCGCCGGGATGGCGGAACGCGGGCTCGTGCCGGACCACTTCATCTGCTCCGTCGGCACGGGCGGCACCTTCACCGGCATCGCCGACGTCCTCAAGGCCGAGTACCCGGACATCGTCACCACCGCGGTGGAGGTGGACCGTTCGGCCGCCCTCTACGCCAAGCGCAAGGGGCTGCCCTTCGAGCACCACGCGCACAACATGATGGGGCTGGGGCCGGGCAAGGTGCCGTCCAACCTCCGCGAGGAGCTGGTCGACGAGGTCGAGCTGATCACGGGCGACGACGGCTGGACGACGATGAAGCGCCTGATCGCCGAGGAGGGCCTGTTCACCGGCCCCACGGCGGGCGGCAACATCTTCGCCGCGCAGCGCCTGGCGCGCACGCTGCCGCCGGAACAGGTGGTGGTCACCGTGCTGTTCGACGCGGCCTGGAAGTACTTCAGCATCTGGGACGGCAAGTACCGCGACTACGAGGCCGCCGGGGAGCGCACGCCGTGACGGGGCCGGGAGAGCGGCTCACCGCGGTGGCCGGGCGGCTGCGGGAGGCCTGCGAACGGGCGGGGCGGCCGGCGGACGGCGTCGCGCTGATCGCCGTGAGCAAGTTCCACCCGGCGGCGGCCGTCCTCGACGCGCTGGCGACCGGGCACCGGCGCTTCGGGGAGAGCCGGGTGCAGGAGGCGCAGACCAAGTGGCCTGCGCTGCGCGAGCGTTACCCGGATGCCGAGCTGCATCTGATCGGTTCGCTGCAGACCAACAAGGCCGCGGCCGCGGTCGGTCTCTTCGACGTCATCCACTCCGTCGACCGGCCGAGGCTGGCGGCGGGTCTGGCCGCGGCCATGGACCGCACGGGCCGGCGGCCGCGCTGCCTGATCCAGGTGGACACCGGCGCGGAGGCGCAGAAGGGCGGGGTCGCGCTCGACGCGCTGGCGGCCCTGGTGAAGGAGTGCCGGGACGTCTGCGGACTGCCGCTCACCGGGCTGATGTGCATCCCGCCCGCCGGGGAGGACCCGGTGCCGCACTTCCGGCTGCTGCGGTCACTGGCGGCCGAACACGGCCTGGACGAGGTGAGCATGGGCATGAGCGCGGACTTCGGGGCGGCCGTCGCCGAGGGCGCGACGATGGTGCGGGTCGGTTCGGCGGTGTTCGGGCCCCGGCCCCGCGCCGGGGTCTGACCGGGGGCGGAAGGAGGCGGTGTGGTACCGCTGTTCGTGTTCAGTGCGCTCTCGGCACTGGTGGACGTGTTCGCGGGCGACCGGCTGCAGCGGGTGGACCCGGGCAGCGTGGCCGCCGTGGCCTTCACCGCCACGGGCGCGGTCTTCTGCACCGCCGCGCTGGTCCGGCTGCGCTGGGCGCGACTGGTGGCGGTGGTGCGCGAGCACGGCAGGGACCTGGCCGTGCTCAACCTCTCCACGGCCGTCACCTGGCTGACCCTGCTCTACGCGCTCAAGCTGATGGAGCCCGCGATCGCCAACGTCGTGTCGATCGCCGTCGGCCCGGCCTGCACCGTCGTGCTGCAGGCGGTGTGGTGGCGGCGGGACCGGGTGCTGCCGGGCGAGGTCGTGTCCTCGTGCGGGATCCTGGCGACGCTCGTGGTGCTGGTGTGGATGTCGCTGGCCGGCCGCAGCGGGGTGGGCGCGCAGGAGCTGGCGCCCATGCTGCTGGGGGTGCTGGCGGCGGTGGTCTCCGGTGCCGCGTCCGCGGCGAACGTGGTCTTCTCCGCGCGGCTGGGCGCGTCCGGCCTGGACGTGCCCACGGTGCTGGGGCTGCGGTTCGGCGCGGTGGCGGTGGGCGGCTGGGTGCTGGCCGGGACGGGCGGGGCCGGCGAGCTGCCGCGGGCGGTGCCGCCGGGTCTGGTGGTCGCGGTGATCGGGGTGGCCGTTCCGGCGTATCTGGTGCAGCTGGGGGTGCGCCGGGTGACCCCGATGACCGCCTCGATGATCATTTCGCTGGCTCCGGCCATGACCCTGCTGCTGCAGATGGCCGATCCACGGCTGTCGTTCTCCCCGTCCTCCGCCGTGGGCATCGCGGTGATCACGGCACTCATCGGCGCGGGCCTGCTGGCGCGGCGCGGAGAACGACGGCCGACGGTGGTACAGGAGAAGGGTGACAGCACACATGCACTGCGTGATCGTTGATGCGTTCTCGACGGGGAGGTACCTGCCGGCCGCGCTGGCGCGGCGCGGCGTGGGCTGTACCCACGTCCAGAGTTCGGAGGCGGTTCCCGGGTTCTATCTGCGGACCTTCCCGTCCGGCGCGTTCGCCCCCGAGGACGCCCTGGTGCACCGGGGCGACCTCGACGGGCTCGTGGCCGAACTCGCCCGGCGGGGACCGGCGTTCGTGGTGGCCGGGGCCGAGACCGGCGTCGACCTCGCCGACGCCCTGGCCCACCGGCTGGGCGTGCCCGGCAACGCCGTGGACGCGGGCCGGGTCCGGCGGGACAAGTACGAGATGGCCATGGCCGTGCGCGGGCACGGCCTGCGGGCGCCGGACACCCTGCGCACCCACCGGTTCGAGGCGGCCCGCGCCTGGGCCGAGGCGTACGACCGGTGGCCGCTGGTGGTCAAGCCCGCCGACAGCGCGGGCACGGACAACGTGTTCTTCTGCTCCAACACGGTCGAGATGTGCACGGCGTTCTCCCGCATCCTGGGCTCCTCCAACCTGATGGGGGCGGCCAACCGGACCGTGGTCGTCCAGGAGTTCCTGGCGGGCACCGAGTACTTCGCCAACTCCGTGAGCGTGGACGGCCAGCACCACGTCGCGGAGATCTGGCGCTACCACAAGCGCCCGGGGCGGGGCGGGGCGGCCGTCTACGACTACGAGGAGCCGCTGTCCGACGACGATCCGGCGGCCCGGCTGATCCGCCCCTATCTGCTCGGCGTCCTGGACGCGCTCGGCGTGCGGCACGGGCCGGCGCACTCGGAGATCATGCTGACCGGGCACGGGCCGGTGCTCGTCGAGTGCGGGGCGCGGCTGGCCGGGTCGATCCTGCCCGACGTCGTCGACCGCTGCTTCGGCACCAACCACGTGGACCTCACCGCCGAGGCGCTCTCGGACCCCGCCGGATTCCGGACATGGGCCGACCGGCCCGCCGAGCTCAAGACGCACCTGCGCTACGTGTCGCTGATCTCGCCCGCCTCCGGCCGGGTCACCTCCCTGTCGGGCTTCGAGCGGATCCGGGAGCTGGAGTCGTTCGCGGGTCTCCAACTGGGCGTGGGCGTCGGCGACATGCTGGCACCGACCGTGGACTCGGCCACCTCGCCGGGCGTCTGCTACCTGCTGCACGACGACCCCGGACAGATCGAGTCCGACTACCGGGCGCTGCGCACCGCGGAACTGGACGGGCTGTACGCGGTGCGGTGACGCGTGCGCCTCTGGCGCTCCGGGGCCGGGCGGGGCAGGCTTGTGCGTTGCCCCGTAAGGGGCGCGGGGCTGTTGACATTTGCGGCTCCGCCGCGTGGGCGCGACCAGCCACCGACGGCCCGCAGACGACGCACCAACCCGGTACCTCGACTGCGGGCGCATCGTGGCTGATCGCGCAGTTCCCCGCGCCCCTTACGGGGCAACGCACCCGGAACCGCACCGAGGAGGCGCATGCCGTGTCACCGCACCCGCCCGGCCGGCCGCAGGCCGCCCGTATCGCGATCACCCCGGCGGCGGCCGAGGTGCTCCGCCATCTGCGCGCGCAGCACGGCCCGCTGATGTTCCACCAGTCCGGCGGCTGCTGCGACGGCAGTTCGCCGATGTGCTACCCGCGCGGAGAGTTCCGCACCGGCGGCTCCGACGTACTGCTCGCGGAGCTGGCCGTCGAGGGCGTGGCCGAGCCGACCGGGTTCTGGATGTCGGCCGAACAGTTCGAGCGCTGGCGCCACACCCACCTCACGGTGGACGTGGTGCCGGGGCGCGGCAGCGGCTTCTCGCTGGAGGCGCCCGAGGGGGTGCGCTTCCTCATCCGGTCACGGCTGCTGACGGACGAGGAGGCACGGCTGCTCGACGGGGCGGGCGCCCCGTAAGGGGCGCGGGGAACTGCGCGACAAGCCACGACGCGCCCGCAGTCGAGGTTCCCCCAGCTACCGCTGGGAGGTGCCCCCAGGGCTGCGCCCCGGCCCCTGGGGTAGTGCGTCGACTGCAGGCCGTCGGTGGCTGGTCGCGCAGTTCCCCGCGCCCCTTACGGGGCACAGACACCCTAGGACGCAGCGTCCGCCAACGACAGCGTGTGCAGACGCTCCGGCGGGCCGGGGCGCGCGTAGTACCAGCCCTGCGCGGTGTCGCAGCCAAGGGACCGCAGGTGGTCGGCCTGGGTGCCGGTCTCCACGCCCTCGACGGTCACCGACAGGTCCAGGGTGTGGGCGAGGGAGACGATGCCCTCGACGATCTTCACGTCGACGGGGTCGGCCGGCGCCTGCTGCATGCCGCGGGTGAAGGAGCGGTCGAGCTTGAGCGTGCTGACGGGCAGCCGGCGGAGGTAGGAGAGGTTGGAGTAGCCGGTGCCGAAGTCGTCGAGGGCGATGTCGACGCCGAGGTCGGCGAGCCGGCGCAGCGTGTGCAGCTCCTCCTCGTCGGCCCCGATGAGGGCGTTCTCGGTGACCTCCAGGCACAGGGCCGAGGGGTCGAGCCCGGCGTCGTCGAGGACGGCGACGGTGTCGGCGACGAGCGTGGGGCAGCGCAGCTGGGAGGGCGAGAGGTTGACGTTGACCCGCAGCGGCCCGCGGCCGTCCCCCTCGCCGCCCCAGGCGCGGGCCTGCCGGGCGGCCTGCTCCAGCACCCAGCGGCCCAGCGGCACGATCAGGCCGGTGCTCTCGGCGAGCGGGATGAACTGGTCGGGCCCCAGCACCCCGTGGACCGGGTGCAGCCAGCGGACGAGGGCCTCGGCCCCGCGCACGGTGCCGTCGTCGAGGCGGACCAGCGGCTGGTACTCGATGAAGAACTCGCCGTTGTCGAGCGCGGCGGGAAGGCGGTTGGTGAGGCTGTGCCGGGCGATGGCGCGGGCGTCGGAGTCGGCGTCGGCGGTCTCGTAGCGGTTGCCGCCGGCCGCCTTGGCCCGGTACATGGTGATGTCGGCGCTGCGCAGCACCTCGGCGGCGCCGGACTCGCCCGCGGCGCCGGTGACGATGCCGATGCTGGCGCGCACGGCCAGCTCCCGGCCGTCCACGGTCACGGGGCCGGAGAGCGCGGCGAGCATCCGGCGGGCGAGGGCCGCGGCGTCGGTACCGGCGGCCGGGCCCGCGGTCAGGGCCACGAACTCGTCGCCGCCCAGGCGCGCCACGAGCTCCCCGGGGCCGCAGACGCAGGAGCGCAGCCGGTCGGCGACGGCGACGAGCAGCCGGTCGCCGACGGCGTGGCCGAGGCTGTCGTTGACGGCCTTGAAGCCGTCGATGTCGAGGTAGCAGAGGCCGAAACGGGCGTCCTCCGCGCCGCTCTCCAGGGCCCGGTCGAGGCGTTCGAAGAACAGGGTGCGGTTGGGCAGCCCGGTGAGGACGTCGTGGGTGGCCTCGTACCGCAACCGCTCGTGCAGCATGCGGCGTTCGGTGATGTCCTCCATGAGCGCGAGCTGGTACTGCGGCCGGCCCGCCGCGTCGCGCAGCAGGGCGACGGACATGTCGGTCCACAGCACGCTGCCGTCGCCGCGGTAGTAGGGCTTCTCGACGCGGTAGTAGTCGCGGTCGCCGCGCACGAGTTCGCGGTACAGGCCCCAGGTGCCGGGCCCGTCGTCGGGGTGCACCAGCTCGCCGACGTTGCGGCCGGTCACCTCCTGCTCCAGGCCGCCGAACATGCGGATCAGCGCGTCGTTGACGTCCATGATGCGGCCGTCGACGTCCGCGATGCCGACGCCGACGGCCGCTCCCTCGAACACCGCGCGGAAGCGGGCCTCGCTGGACCGCAGGGCCTGTTCGGCCTCGGCCCGGGCCAGGCGGGCGGCGGCCTGCTGCTCGGCGACGGTGTGCTCGTGCAGGGCGCGCGCGAAGCCGGCGGCGACGCCATGCTGCAGCCGGGCGCAGCGGGCGCGGCTCTCCTCGGGGGAGACCGCGGGGCCCGGCGGGCAGTAGAGCACGAGGTAGGCGTCGATGACGCCGAGGACGAGCGGCAGCACCTCGGGGTCGGTGCACTGCGCCCGGACGAGCGCGGTGCCGACCCCGGTGGCGGGCCGGGGGTCGAAGACGCGCGCGTGCAGCGCATCGCGCAGCGTGGCCGCCAGGGGCAGCAGCTGGTTCTCGAACTCGGCGCGGGTCAGGGAGGTCTCCGCGGTCGGGTGGAGCGCACGGCTCCAGATCGCGGCGAAGCGCCGGAGCCGGTCGTCGTGCCCGGTCCGGTCACCCAAGAGCAAACCGGTTGTGCGGTTCGGACCGGTCGGACGGCGCTCCATCAGACTGTCTCTCCAGCTCATCGGAGGGGTGATGACAGGAGGCTACTGATCGCACGTTCGAAGGGAAGTGCCAAACGGAAATGAGCGATCCGCATTCGGCCACTGTGCACCTTCCGCCTCCTGCGCCCGTTTCTGCACAAACGATCACGCTATCGGCAGCATCGTTGGCCGCTGCAAGCAATGATCGCAAATAAATGATCACATAAAGACCCGATGCGCAATACCTCCGGGGTCCCGGATCGGGACGGCACCCTCCCCCGGAGGGTGCCGCGCCGCTTCCGCTCAGCGCACCCCCACCGATGCCAGCGCACGCCGCTGGGCCGGGGAGACCCGGGTCGGGAAGTAGAGGTAGCAGACGCCGCCGGAACCGCTCTTGACCTGGCCCTGGGCATTGCGGCGCTTCGTCCTCAGCCAGATGGTCTCGAACTGCCGCCGCTTGTAGACCCGTTCCACCTCGGCATCGGTCCTGGCCGCCGGGTCGTGGACGACCACGTCCCCGGAGCGCGTGAATCCGGTCACGCACATCAGGTGGCCGGCCGTGCCGTAGCCCGCGCCGTCGAGCTCGGAGGCGAGGAAGGACTGCGAGGTGATGACGGGGATCCCCGCCCGCACCAGCCGCTCGGCCTCGTTCAGCGTGCGCAGCCGGGTGATCACGGCCTGCATGTCGTGGTACGTGGCCGCGTAGGCGGCGTTGAACGGCCAGTTGCCGCAGCCCTGGTACTGGTAGTCGTAGGTGAACCGGGCCGCGTGGCAGACCTGGGGGTCCGCGTAGGAGGGGTCGACCCAGGCGAGGTCCCGGTGGGTCGGCTTGCGGCCCCAGTACTCGAGGACCATCTGCGAGGAGGTGGGACTGCACCAGGCCTCCCCGCCGTTGTCGTACTGCGGGTACTGCCCCTTGTGGATCTCCTGCGAGTAGCGCGGCACGGTCAGCCTGTGCCCCGCGCCCTCGCCCGGCCGGGAGGCCGGGACGGTGAAACGGTCCGGGACCGCGGAGGCCATGGCGCCGAGCCGCCAGACGGTGGGCGTCAGCGCGGTGCCGGGCCTGCGGTACAGGGTGAGCCGGAGCTCGTAGGACACCAGTCGCACGCCGCTCGCCGGGGCGCCCACGGCGAGGGTGTCGGTCGAGACGCCGCTCTTCCCGTCGCTCTGCCCGTCGACGGAGGTGCGCCGGATGTCGCCGGCACCGTCCCCCGCCGTCCAGCGGCCCATGACGTACCAGGGCGTCCGGGTGCGGTCGTTGTAGGCGGCGCGCACCTCGGCCTGGAGCCAGGTGCCGGCCGGGGCGTGGGCGTTCCAGGAGACGACGATCTCGGTGGCGGGAGCGGGGAGCGTGTGGACGGGGGACGACGGGAAGTCCCCCGGCTGGCTGGTCCCCCACGGGCTCGGCTCCAGCCGGACCTTCGACGTCTTCTACCGGCTGAAGACCGACCAGGGCCGCG
>NZ_JBSFWU010000160.1:0-10804 GCF_053594995.1 Streptomyces sp. NPDC002536 | reverse complement strand
CTGGCGTTGACTTTTGGCACGCTGTTGAGTTCTCAAGGAACGGACGCTTCCTTTGTACTCACCCTCTCGGGCTTTCCTCCGGGCGCTTCCCTTCGGTGATTCAGACTCTATCAGGACTTTTCCGGCCCCTTCACCACCGCCGTTTTCCGCATATCCAAAAAGACATGCAGGCACACAGCAGCAGATCCGGAATGGATCGTATCCGATGGAGTGCCGCCCTCGCCTTGCCTGCAGATGTCTGCGGGCCTCGGTCGTGGGCAGGGACCCGACAGTACAGCTCCCGTCGGGGCGAGGCAAATCGATTACGGACCGCGATGGGCGACGGGGTGTCACAGGGGGTGCTCGCTCGTGCGGAACCCTCAGTTCCTATGACTTAGGCTGCTGAGTCAGTGCGCCGTCCAGGACAGGTAGTGACGGCGCGTGATGATTCTCCATCCCTGGGAGGCTTCCCATGACCACCGTGACGTCCCCTATCGCCGGACGCGCCATCGGACTCGCGGCAGTGCCCGACCCGGTGTTCTCCGGCGCGATGGTGGGCCCCGGTACCGCCGTCGACCCGGTCCGTGAGCCGGGCGAGGCCGTTTCTCCCGTCGACGGTGTCATCGTCTCGCTGCACCCCCACGCGTTCGTCGTCGTCGACGCGGAGGGCCACGGCGTGCTGACGCACCTCGGCATCGACACCGTCCAGCTCAACGGCGAGGGCTTCGAGCTGCTCGTCAACAAGGGCGACACCGTGACGCGCGGACAGGCCGTCATCCGCTGGAACCCGGTCGCGGTCGAAGAGGCCGGCAAGTCGCCGGTCTGTCCGATCGTCGCGCTCGAGGCCACGGCCGACTCGCTCGGCGGCGTGCGCGAGGACGGCGACGTCAAGACCGGCGACGAGCTCTTCAGCTGGCAGTGAGCCGATTCCGTCCCGCCCGCACGGGCATGGGGACGGCACGTACGACATCCACTGCGGCGGCCGGATCCGCCGCATCAACCGGAGACGGGTGAAATGGAGACAACGCTGCGAGGCGTCGGCGTGAGCCACGGTGTGGCGATCGGCGAAGTGCGGCACATGGGCACGGCGGTTCTGGAACCGCCGGCCAAGCAGATCCCGGCCGAGGAGGCGGAGCGCGAGCAGGGGCGCGCGCGCCAGGCCGTGGAGGCTGTGGCCGCCGACCTCATTGCACGCGGCAACCTGGCCGGTGGCGAGGCCCAGCACGTGCTGGAGGCCCAGGCCATGATGGCGCAGGACCCCGAGCTGATGGCCGACGTCGAACGGCGCATCACGGTCGGCAGCAGCGCCGAGCGCGCGGTGTACGACGCCTTTGCCGCCTACCGTGCGCTGCTGGCCAATGCCGGCGAGTACCTGGCGGGCCGGGTGGCCGACCTGGACGACGTGCGCAACCGCATCGTCGCGCGTCTGCTGGGCGTGCCGATGCCGGGTGTGCCGGACAGCGACGAGCCCTACGTGCTCATCGCGCGCGACCTGGCGCCGGCCGACACGGCGCTGCTCGACCCGACGCTGGTGCTCGGCTTCGTGACCGAGGAGGGCGGGCCGACCAGCCACAGCGCCATCCTGGCGCGGGCGCTGGGCGTTCCGGCCGTGGTGGCGCTGCCGGGCGCGGGCGAGCTGGCCGAGGGCACGGTCGTGGCGGTGGACGGCAGCACGGGCGACA
This sequence comes from Streptomyces sp. NPDC002536, assembly GCF_053594995.1. Taxonomy (NCBI): domain Bacteria; kingdom Bacillati; phylum Actinomycetota; class Actinomycetes; order Kitasatosporales; family Streptomycetaceae; genus Streptomyces; species Streptomyces sp. NPDC002536. The sequence continues at coordinate 9,143 of NZ_JBSFWU010000160.1, read as the reverse complement.
TCTTCGTCGACCCGAGCCCGGAGAAGCGTGCCGAGCTGACGAAGGCGGCGGAGGAGCGCAAGGCCGCGCTGGCCGCGTCGTCCGGTCCGGGTGCGACCTCGGACGGTCACAAGGTGCCGCTGCTGGCGAACGTCGGCGGCCCCGGCGATGTGCCGGCGGCGGTCGAGGCGGGTGCCGAGGGCGTCGGTCTGTTCCGTACCGAGTTCCTCTTCCTGGACGACAGCAAGCAGGCGCCGTCCGAGGCCAAGCAGGTCGAGGCGTACCGCAAGGTGCTGGAGGCGTTCCCCGAGGGCCGTGTGGTCGTGCGGGTGCTGGACGCGGGCGCGGACAAGCCGCTGGACTTCCTGACGCCGGCCGACGAGCCGAACCCGGCGCTGGGCGTGCGGGGTCTGCGGACGCTGCTGGACCACCCGGAGGTGCTGCGCACGCAGCTGACCGCGCTGGCCAAGGCGGCCGAGGGGCTGCCGGTCTACCTCGAGGTCATGGCTCCGATGGTGGCCGACCGCACGGATGCGAAGGCGTTCGCGGACGCGTGCCGGGAGGCCGGTCTGCAGGCCAAGTTCGGTGCGATGGTGGAGATTCCGTCCGCCGCGCTGCGGGCGCGTTCGATCCTGCAGGAGGTCGAGTTCCTTTCGCTGGGGACCAATGACCTTGCGCAGTACACGTTCGCCGCGGACCGTCAGGTCGGTGCCGTCTCCCGGCTGCAGGACCCGTGGCAGCCGGCGCTGCTCGACCTGGTCGCGGTGTCGGCGGAGGCCGCCAAGGCCGAGGGCAAGAGCTGCGGCGTGTGCGGCGAGGCCGCCTCGGACCCGCTGCTGGCCTGCGTGCTGACGGGTCTGGGCGTGACGAGCCTGTCCATGGGCGCCGCGTCGATTCCGTATGTGCGGGCCGCGCTGGCCAAGCACACGCTGGCGCAGTGCGAGCGTGCGGCTGCGGCGGCGCGGGCCACGGACACGGCCGAAGAGGCGCGGCTTGCCGCGCAGGCGGTGCTGTCCGGCGAGTGAGCCGGCTGTGACCGTTGCATGACCGTTGAAGGGGTGCCCCACTGGTGTGGTGGGGCACCCCTTCTCGTCATTCGAGGTCGATCTCCGGTGCTTCCGTGTACACGACTCCGTGCTCCGGCGGTACGGGCTCGCCCGTGACGATGTCGGTGCAGTAGGCGGCGAAGACCTCGCCCTCGGTCAGCGGTTTCAGGGTGCCGTCCGCCATGCCCCAGCCGCAGACCCTCTCCACGCCGACGGCGAGGGTGCGCAGGACGATCGCGCCCGGGCGCTCCGCGGTCAGGCCGGCCGCGACGACGGTGCAGAAGACCAGGGCGTCCGCCTCGCCCAGTTCAACGGTGCCGTCCGCGGTGACGTCGACATCGAGCACGCCGACGAGCGGGACCCCGCCCGGGCCGGGGACGGTGCACACGAGGTGGTGCCGTCTGCCCCATCCGAAGGCCTCGACGATCCTGCGCAGGGCGCGGGTGGCCCGGGCGAAGGCGGCCTGGCCGGCGTCCTCGCCGCAGGAGGTGCAGCCGCCGGAGCGGGCGAGGAGGTCGGAGGCGTACTCCCAAGTGGCCTGTTGCGCCGTCTCGTCGACGAGGCGGGGCAGCAGGCGGCGGATGGGCTGGCCCTCGTACGCGACGGTGGTCCCCGCCGCCGCGACCTCGGCCGTGTAGCGGTTGCGGCTGGCGGGGGTGTCCGGGTCGAGGTGCTCCTCCGCGCAGAACTCCTCGTACCCGGCGGGGTCGAAGAGGGCGACGCTGGTGTGCGTGCCCCGGGCGGTGCGGGTGCGCAGCAGCCTTTCCATCTGCCGCAGATACGCTGTGTGGTCGTCGAAGAACGGGAAGCTTCTGTACCGCCTCATGGCGGCGAAGTCGCGTTCGTCGGCCAGCACTGCCACTGTGCCGGTGATTTCCCTGCTCAGCAGCTGTCGGTTCCTGTCCTTGCCCTGGTGCGTCATGTCCGTCATCTCCCCCTCGATGCGAGTGACACCTACTCACTCACCGTAACCAGGGGTACTGACAACCGGCTCAGCCGCGGCGTTCGCGCGCCAACTGCTCGTAGAAGTCCAGGAGTCCGACGTTGTCGACCGAGCCCGGATTGACCGCCTTCTCCAGCGGTGTCCCCTGCAGCAGCCGCTTGACCGGCACTTCGATGCGCTTGCCGGTGAGGGTGTGCGGGACGGCGGGCACCTGGATGACCTCGTCGGGGACGTGGCGCGGGGAGAGCTGTTCGCGGATGGTGCGCTTGATGCGGTCGAGGAGGGCGTCGTCCAGCTGTGCGCCGGGGGCGAGGTGGACGAAGAGGGGCATCCAGTAGCCGCCGTCGGGCAGTTCGACGCCGATGACGAGGGACTCGCGGATCTCGGGGAGGCGTTCGACGGCCTCGTAGATGTCGGCGGAGCCCATCCGGACGCCCTGCCGGTTGAGGGTGGAGTCGGAGCGGCCGTGGATGACGACGGTGCCGCGCGAGGTGAGGGTGATCCAGTCGCCGTGGCGCCAGACGCCGGGGAACATCTCGAAGTAGCTGTCGCGGTAGCGGCTGCCGTCGGGGTCGTTCCAGAAGCGGACGGGCATGGAGGGCAGGGGGGCGGTGACGACGAGCTCGCCGACCTCGTCGACGACGGGTCTGCCCTGCGGGTCCCAGGCCTGGAGGTCGGTGCCCAGGCAGGGGGCCTGGAGTTCGCCGACGTACACGGGCAGGGTCGGCACCGCGCCGGCGAAGCAGCTGCACACGTCGGTGCCGCCGCTGACCGAGGCGATCCACATGTCCGGGGAGACCTCGTCGTGGATCCAGCGGAACCCGTCGGGCGGCAGCGGCGAGCCGGTGGTGGCGACGCAGGCGACGCGGGAGAGGTCGAAGTCGTGGCCGGGGCGGACCCCTGCCTTGCGGCAGGCCATCACGTAGGCGGCGGAGGTGCCGAAGAGGGTGGTGCCGGTGCGTTCGGCGATGCGCCACTGGGCGGCGGTGTCGGGGTGGCCGGGGCTGCCGTCGTAGAGGACGACGGTGGTGCCGGTGAGGAGGCCGGAGACGAGGAAGTTCCACATCATCCAGCCGGTGGAGGTGTACCAGAAGAAGCGGTCGCCGGGGCCCAGGTCGCAGTGCAGGGCGAGCTGTTTGAGGTGTTCGAGAAGAATGCCGCCCTGGGACTGGACGATGGCCTTGGGCAGGCCGGTGGTGCCGGAGGAGTACAGCACCCACAGCGGGTGGTCGAAGGGGAGCTGCTCGAAGACCGGCTCGGTGTCCGCGGCGGTGAGGTCGTCCCACTCCAGCGCGCCCCCGGGGGCGGCGGTGCCGAGCAGCGGGATGTGCACGACGGCGCGCAGCGTGGGGAGTTCGGCGCGCAGTTCGGCGACGACGTCGGTGCGCTCGTGCCGCTTGCCGCCGTAGTGGTAGCCGTCGACGGTGAACAGGACGACGGGCTCGACCTGCTGGAAGCGGTCGAGGACACTGCGGGCGCCGAAGTCCGGTGCGCAGGAGGTCCAGACGCCGCCGACGGCGGCGGTGGCGAGCAGGGCGACGACGGCGTGCGGGACGTTGGGCAGGTAGCCGCTGACCCGGTCGCCGGGGCGGACGCCGAGGCGGCGCAGGGCGGCGGCCAGGGAGCCGACCTGGCGGCGGAGTTCGGCCCAGGTGACGGCCTGCGGCTCGTGGGTCTCGTCCACGTGCAGGAGGGCCGGCTTGTCGGCGCGGGCCGGGTCCTCGGCCGTGCGCAGGGCGTGTTCGGCGTAGTTGAGGGTGGCGCCGGGGAACCAGACGGCCCCGGGCATGCCGCGGTCGGCGAGGACGCGTTCGCAGGGCGTGGAGAAGCGCACGCCGCACCACTCGGCCAGGGCCTGCCAGAAGCGCTCGAGCTCGTCCACCGACCAGCGGTGCAGGGCCGCGTAGCTCGCGGCGGGGTCGCCGGGGACGGGGGCGGGGGCGCCGTGCTCGCGTGCGGCCCAGGCGTGGAAGAGGGTGACCTGGGCACGGGCGATGCGGTCCTCGCCGGGGCGCCACAGGGGCTCGGGTCTGTCGGCGGACTGCTGCGGTGCGGTGGTCATCTGGCTGCTCCCGGCTGTACGCGTCGTGGGCGTCTGCGCGCGCACGGGCGGGGTATGCGCGCGACGCGGCTGTCCAGGACGATGCCATGTGATCGACTCGGGCACCAGGGGTGTCGTTCGGGCACGCGTCGGACACCGGGTCCGGAGGGGGTGAACGGCAGTTGAACGGAGCACGGTCCCGGCGGCGGCGGTGGCAGGGTGAGCAGCATGGACGGTCGTGACCTGGTGCGAACGGTGAGGGCGGTCGGTTCGGCGCAGGGGCTGCGGTCCCTGCGCTCGGCGTGGCGGCACCGGCAGGCGGATGCGGCGGCGCTGCCGCGGCCGGGAGGGGAACGGGCGCGGGTGCCCGGCGAGGCGCTGGGCGCCGACCCCGGGCCGGGCGGCGGGGTGGTGCGGTTCGCGCGGTCGTCGTTGCGGGTGCGGGTGGCGGCGGGGGGTGCGGTGTTCTGCGGCTGGGACGGGGCCGGGCCGGAGCCGTCGTACGCGCTGGCCGGTGCGTGTCCGGAGGCGGACGAGCGGGCGGTGCTGGAGCCGGACACGGACGGCGGCTGGCGGGTGGTGTCGGAGCGGGTGCTGGTGGCGGTCTCGCGGCGGGGTGCGGTGGAGGTGCGCACGCCGGGCGGGGTGGTGCTGCGCCGGGACCTGCCGCCGCGCTGGTGGGAGCCGGTGATCCCCGGACACCCCCGGGGGGCGGCGCGCTGGGTGCAGCGGTCGGAGGTGGCGGCGGACGCGCGGTTCTTCGGGCTGGGCGGCCGGGCGGCCGGGCCGCGGCTGCGGGAGGGCTCGTACCGGCTGTGGAACACCGATCCGGGCGGCGCCTTCGAGCCCGGGGACGATCCGCTGTACATCACGATGCCGGTGCAGCTGGTGGTGGCGGACGCGGGCACGCACCTGGTGTTCCACGACAACTCCTGGGACGGCAGGGTCGCGCTGTGGGAGGGCGAGGAGGGGGCGGGTTCCGGGCACGACCGGCCGGGGCGGTGCGAGGTGCGGATGGACGGGGGGCCGGTGCGCTCGTGGGTGCTGGTGGGCACCCCGGCGCGGGTGCTGCACGGGTGGGCGGCGCTGACGGGCGCGCCCGCGCTGCCGCCGGCGTGGGCGCTGGGGCCGCAGCACGCCCGCTGGGGGTTCGGCAGCGAGCGCGAGGTGCGGCGGGTGGCGGCCGGGTACCGGGAGCGCGATCTGCCGTTGTCGGCGGTGCACTTGGACATCGACCACTACCGGGGCCACCGGGTCTTCACCGTGGACCGCGAGCGGTTCCCGGACCTGCCGGGGCTGGCCGCGGACCTGCGGGCGCAGGGCGTGCGGCTGGTGTCCATCGTGGACCCGGCGGTGAAGGCCGAGCCGGGGCTGGCGGTGTACGACGAGGGGGCGGCGGCCGGCGCGTTCGTGAAGGATGCGCAGGGGCGGGAGGTGCGCGGCGAGGTGTGGCCGGGCGAGTCGGTCTTTCCGGACTTCACCGACCCGCAGGTGCGCTCCTGGTGGGGCGGGCTCTACACGGAACGTCTGGCGCAGGGCTTCTCGGGTTTCTGGCACGACATGAACGAGCCGGTCTCGTTCGCCCCGTTCGGCGATCCGTCCCTGCCGCGTTCGGCCCGGCACGCGCTGGAGGGCCGGGGCGGCGACCATCGCGAGGCGCACAACGTGTACGGGCTGTGCATGGCGCGGGCGGGCCACGAGGGGCTGTGCCGGCTGCGGCCGCGGGAGCGGCCGTTCCTCTTCTCGCGCTCGGGCTGGGCGGGGATGCAGCGCTACGGCGGGACGTGGTCGGGCGACGTGGCGACGGGCTGGCCGGGGCTGCGGGCGTCGCTCGCGCTGGTGCTGGGGCTGGGGCTGTGCGGGGTGCCGTACTCGGGGCCGGACGTCGGGGGGTTCACGGGGTGGCCGTCGCCGGAGCTGTACCTGCGCTGGTTCCAACTGGGCGCGTACCTGCCGCTGTTCCGCACGCACTCGGCGATGACGGCCGGGCGCCGGGAGCCGTGGGAGTTCGGGCCGGAGGTGCTGGAGCACGCGCGGGCGGCGCTGCGGGAACGGATGCGGCTGCTGCCGTACTTCGTGACGCTGGCGCACCTGGCGCACCGCACGGGGGCGCCGTACGTGCGCCCGGTGTGGTGGCGCTCGCCGGAGGACCGGGCGCTGCGCGACTGCGAGGACGCATTCCTGCTGGGTGATGCGCTGCTGGTGGCGCCGGTGCTGGAGCGGGGTGCGGACCGGCGGGCGGTGCGGCTGCCGCGCGGGCGGTGGTACGACGTGGCGACGGGGCGGGCGCACGAGGGGCCGGGTCAGGTGCTGCTGGACGCCCCGTTGTCGCGCATCCCGGTGCTGGTGCGGGCGGGTTCGGTGGTGCCGGTCGCCTCCGGCGGCGAGGGGCGGGTGGAGCTGGAGGTGTGGCCGCCGGCTCCGGGGCGCACGGGCGGCGGGGTGCTGGTCGTCGACACGGAGCCCGGCCGAGGGGCGGCGGAGGTGGTGCGCTTCACGACGAAGTGGCGTGACGGGTCGGTGGTGGTGGGGCAGGAGGGGATGCCGGAACCGGCGTACCCGGTGCGGTTCCGGGGTGTGCCGGATGCTTCCCCCGGCACCGTGGACCCTGGTATCTGAAATGAGCATGCCGACCGTACCGCGACTGTCCGTCGCCCTCGCAGCTCTGGTGCTGTTCCTCTCCGTGCTCCTTCCGGCAACGGCGCAGGCGGCGCCGGCCGGGCACCTGCCCAGGGGCTTCGTCGAACTCGCCGACGTCGACCCCACGATCGTCCAGGAGATCCGCTACGCCACGGTGCACAACTTCACCGGCCATCGTGTCGACGGCTACCTGCGGCCCCGCTGCATCCTCACCCGCCCGGCCGCCGAGGCCCTGCACCGGGTGCAGCGCAGGCTGCGGCCCGCGGGGTACACGCTCAAGGTCTACGACTGCTACCGGCCACAGCGGGCGGTGAACGACTTCGTGGCGTGGGCGAGGGACCTGGACGACGTGCGGATGAAGGGCGAGTTCTATCCGCGCGTGGACAAGTCCCGGCTGTTCGAGGACGGTTACATCGCGGCGAAGTCCGGGCACAGCCGGGGCAGCACGATGGACCTGACGGTCGTGCGCCGCCCGGCGCGTCCGACGCGCCCGTACGTGCCCGGTGAGCCGCTCGTGCCCTGCTATGCGCCGAAGGCCCAGCGCTTCCCCGACAACTCCGTCGACATGGGCACCGGTTACGACTGCTTCGACACGCTCGCCCACACCCTCGACCCGCGCGTCACCGGCCGGCAGCGGGCGAACCGGCTGCTGCTGAAGTCCGCGATGGAGCGCGCGGGTTTCGTCAACCTCGCCGAGGAGTGGTGGCACTACACGCTGCGGAACGAGCCGTTTCCCGACACGTACTTCGACTTCCCCGTTTCCTGACGTATCCGGCCTTGACGCTCCAGCGGGCCCGCAGAACACTGCGCGGTGCCATTGCCGCGCCGCTCTCCGGGAGGGGTCATGACGGGCCCGTACGTCGCCGCGATCGATCAGGGCACCACCTCCAGCCGCTGCATCGTCTTCGACAGCCGGGGTGCGGTGGTCGCCGTCGACCGGCGGGAGCACCGCCAGATCCTGCCGCAGCCCGGCTGGGTGGAGCACGACGCGGCGGAGATCTGGGCGAAGGTCCAGGCCGTGGTGGCCGGGGCGCTGGCCGCCGCGGGGCTGCGGGCCGACGAGCTGAGTGCGCTGGGCATCACCAACCAGCGCGAGACGACGGTCCTGTGGGACCGCGCCACCGGCAAACCGGTGCACAACGCCGTCGTCTGGCAGGACACCCGCACCTCGGCGCTCTGCCGTGAACTGGGCGGCGCCGAGGGGCAGGACCGGTTCCGCCGGACCACCGGCCTGCCGCTGGCCAGTTACTTCTCGGGGCCGAAGGCCGCCTGGCTGCTGGACCGGGTGCCGGGGCTGCGGCGCCGGGCGGAGAACGGCGAGATCGCCTTCGGCACCGTCGACTCCTGGCTGATCTGGAACCTGACGGGCGGCACGGATGGCGGGGTGCACGTCACCGACGTCACCAACGCCTCGCGCACGCTGCTGATGGATCTGGAGACCCTCCAGTGGGACCCCGCGATCCTGGAGGCGATGCGGATCCCCGAGGCGGTGCTGCCGGAGATCCGCTCCTCCGCCGAGGTGTACGGCCGGGCCGTGGGCCGGCTCGCCGGGGTGCCGGTGGCCTCCGCACTGGGCGACCAGCAGGCGGCGGTGTTCGGACAGACCTGCTTCGGGGTGGGCGAGGCCAAGAACACCTACGGCACCGGCAGTTTCCTGCTGCTGAACACCGGCTCCCGGCCGGTGCCGTCCAAGAGCGGGCTGCTGACGACGGTGGGCTACCGGCTGGGCGGCGCGGCGCCGGTCTACTGCCTGGAGGGGTCGATCGCCGTCACGGGTTCCCTGGTGCAGTGGCTGCGCGACCGGCTGGGCCTGATCCGGTCCGCGGACGAGATCGAGGCGCTGGCCGCGAGCGTGCCGGACAATGGCGGCGCCTACATCGTGCCGGCCTTCTCGGGCCTGTACGCGCCGTACTGGCGCCCGGACGCCCGCGGGGTGATCACCGGTCTGACGGCCTACGTCACCCGGGCGCACCTGGCGCGGGCCGTGCTGGAGGCGACGAGCTGGCAGACGCGCGAGGTCGTGGACGCGATGGTGCAGGACTCCGGGGTGCCCATCACGGCGCTGAAGGTGGACGGCGGGATGACCGTCAACTCGCTGCTGATGCAGCACCAGGCGGACGTGCTGGGGGTGCCGGTGATCCGGCCGGTGGTCTCCGAGACGACGTGCCTGGGCGCGGCCTACGCGGCCGGGCTGGCCACGGGCGTGTGGCAGGACCTGGACGAACTGCGGGCGCACTGGCGGCCGGACGCCTCGTGGCGGCCCCGGATGGCGACGGAGGCGCGCGAGCGGGAGTATCGCCAGTGGCGGAAGGCGGTGGAGCGCACGTTTGGCTGGTGCGAGGGCGCCCCGTGAGGGGCGCGGGGAACTGCGCGCTCAGCCACGACGCGCCTGCAGCCGAGGCGCTCGGGGCTTCGGCCCCGGACCCCTGGGGGTGGTGCGTCGGCTGCGGGCCGGTGGGGGCTTGTCGCGCAGTTCCCCGCGCCCCTGACGGGG
>NZ_JBSFWU010000159.1:0-10906 GCF_053594995.1 Streptomyces sp. NPDC002536 | reverse complement strand
ACGGGGCGCTCAAAGATCCGCCGGACGGGCCCCGGCGGGCGGCGGTCCCCCAGCTACCGCTGGGAGGTGCCCCCAGCGGCTCCGCCGCGTGGGCGCGACCAGGCGCCCCGTCAGGGGCGCGGGGAACTGCGCGACCAGCCCCCACCGGCCCGCAGCCACCGCACCACCCCAGGGGTCCGGGGCGAAGCCCCTGGGGGCACCCCCAGCGGTAGCTGGGGGACCTCGACTGCGGGAGCATCGTGGCTGATCGCGCCCACGCGGCGGAGCCGCATATGTGAACAGCCCCGCGCCCCTACGGGGCGAGGTCAATGCCCGCCCGTCGCCCGGAACCCCCGCGGCACCAGCAGCACCGCCAGCACGGCCACGGCGACCACGATCGCCGCGGAGACGTACGCCGTCGTGGTCAGCGCGTGGTCGAAGGCCTCGCGCGCAACGGCGAGCACGCGCCGGCCCGTCACGCCGCCCGCCTCCCGGGCGACCTCGGCCGCGCCGCCGACCGACCCGCGCGCGGTCTCCGCCGCGGAGCCCCCGACGGGCAGCCCGGTCATCCTGCTGCTGAAGACGGCCCCGTGGATGCTGCCGAGCAGCGCCACCCCGAGGGCAACGCCGAGTTCGTAGGCGGTCTCGGACACCGCCCCGGCCTGCCCGGCACGTTCGGGAGGCACGGACGAGACCAGCACCGACGCCGAAGCGGTGATCGCCAACCCGTCGCCGAGGCCCAGAGCCGCGAGGACGACGGCGACCACCGCATAGCTCGTCGGCTCGGGCGCGAGGGCGAGCACAAGGAACCCCGCCGCCAGGGCCCCGAGCCCGACGGCCAGCACAAAGCGCACCCCGATGCGGTGCATCAGCCAGGGCGTGGACAGCGATCCCGCCAGCATGGCGAGCGCGGACGGCACGGTGCGCAGACCGGCCTGCGACGGCGAATAGCCGTGAACGTACTGCAGCCACAAGGAGATCAGGAACAGCGCGGCACCGATGGCGAGCATCGCCAGCAGGGTGGCCAGCGCGGCCGCCAGGAACGGACCGTTGCGGAACAGCCGCACGTCCAGCAGCGGGTCCGCCAGGCCGAGTTGACGCCGGGCGAACACGGCGATCAGCAGCACGCCGACGACGAGCATGCCCAGATCCACGGGCCCGGTACCGCCCTTGGCGACGTGCTTGATGCCCCAGGCCAGGCAGACGATGCCGACGACGGAGAGCGCCGCCCCCGCCCAGTCCAGACCGCCGGCCTGCGGGGCCCGGAACTCCGGCAGCAGCCGGCTGCCCGCCGCGACGGTGACGACGACGACCGGCACGTTGACCCAGAACGCCGACGCCCAGCCGAAGCGCTCGACGAGCACCCCGCCGACCAGCGGCCCCACACAAGCCCCGGCCCCGGCGACGGCCGCCCACACGCCGATGGCGAGCGTGCGTTCCCGGTCGTCGGTGAAGATGTTCCGGATCAGCGAGAGCGTCGACGGCATGACCATGGCACCGCCCAGCCCCAGCAGCACACGCCCCGCGATCAGCTGCCAGGAGCTGTGGGCCGTGGCGGCCATGACGGAGGCCAGACCGAAGAGCACGAAACCGCCCAGGAACAGCCGCTTGCGGCCGAAGCGGTCGCCGACCGCGCCGGTGGTGACCAGAAGCCCGCCGAGCACCAGCCCGTAGACATCGATGATCCACAACTGGGCGAGCGGGCCGGGCCGCAGATCCTGGATGAGCGAGGGCAGGGCCACGTTGAGGATCGTGGCGTCCATGGCCACCAGCAGCAGGCTCGCGCACAGCACGGCCAGCATGGCCCAGCGGCCGGAGAGCCTCATGACACAAGACTGTGCGGCCCGCAGCAGGGCTTCGCAACCGGGAAGCCTCCGCGCCCTTCAGGGGCGCGGGGAACTGCGCGATCGGCCCAGGACGGCCCGCAGTCGACACACCACCTGCCCCGCCCCTACAGCGCGCGCCGCGCATCCCGCGCCACGCCTGTGAGCCACGCCTCGACGTCGGCGACGAGCAGCACCTGGGACGGCGCCGTCCGCGCAGCCCGTTCGACGGCGTGCCGCAGCGGCGCGGAGGCCGCGGCGGGGTACGGGTCCGGCTCCGCGGGACCGGCGGCGGGGTGCGTGCCGTCGGCGGCCACGGCACGGGCCGCATGGAGGCACTCGGTCGCCACCCGACCTGCCAGGTCGGTCAGTTCGGCGGCCGCCTCGCGCGGCAGCGGGCCGCAGGGCCTGCCCTTGCGGCCGCTGAGCAGGAACTCGCCGCCGCGCACCACGTGGTAGCCGGCCGCCATGGCGGTCTCCCACGAGGGGTCGGCGGTGCGGCGGCTGATGCGCTCGGTCCGGTACTGCACATAGGAGGCCTCTGCCAGGAGCATCGCGCGGCGTGCCGGGGCGAGCGGGTCCGGCGGAGTGTCACGCCCGTCGCACAGCATGCGGGCGACGGTCCGGCATCCTTCGGCTCCGCGGACGAGGAAGTCCCCGATGTCCCGCTGCAGTTCGCCGCGTCCGCCCTTGGGCCAGGCCAGCAGGCCGGCCAGGGCACCGATCGAGCCGCCGACCACGACGTCGAGGAGCCGCATGGCGGACAGGCGCCAGTCGGGCGGGGTGATCTGGGCGAAGACCAGGAGGAAGACCATCGTGAACGCCCCCTGGGTCCAGGCGGGTCCGAGCAGCGGCGCCACGCCGAAGCCGGCCAGGATGACGACGGGCAGGACGGCGGCGTAGAAGGCGGGGACGTCGCCGACCGACCGGACCACCACGGCGGCGAGCGCAGCACCGACGACGGTGCCGGCGAAGGCGGGCACCAGGGCGCTGCGGGTGTCGGCCGCGGACGTACGCATCAGGCTGAGGGTGGCCAGCAGCACCCAGAAGCCGTGCGCCAGGGCGAGTTCGCCCGCCACGATTCGCGCTGCGGCCAGGGCGAAGGCGACCCGCAACGCGTTCTGCAGGTGGACGGAACGGAACGTCAGGTGCAGCCGCAGCCGGTGCCACCAGCGGCGGCGGGCGGACAGCACGGCGTACGGGAACCGCCGTGCCGTGCGCTGCTGTTCCTCCTCCGTGGCACCGGCTGCGAGAGGCCGGCCGCCGAGGGCGATCCGGGCGGCCTCGGCCACCAGCCAACCGCCCTCGGCCGCCGCCCGCGCGACCGCGTCCTGGCGCAGCCGGGCGGGCGAGGCGCGCGCCGCCTGTTCGGTGCGCACGGCGTCGTAGCCGGCGAGGGCCGAGCGCAGGGCGTCGGCCCGCTCCCCGGGCATGCCCTCGCGCAAGGCGCGTGCCGCTGCGTGCAGGGCCGCCGCCGCATGGCGCAGCAGTGCCGCGGCGGCGGGGTCCGGCTCGCCGGCCGCGTCGGAACCGGCCAGCCGGTCGAGCTGGTTGCGCACCTGGCGGAGTCCGGCGCGGGCGTGGTTGAGGGCCAGGTCCCGCACGGAGGGCGAGGTGGGGCGCTCGGTCGGCGGCACCCGGGACAGGCGGGTCGCGTCACCGGTCCGGTGGGCCGCCGCGCGGTGCTCGCGCAGCTCCGCGTCGTCGTCGCCGTCCGCGGTTCCGTGGTCCAGCCGCCGGGCGGCCGACTCGGCGTAGCGGGCGGCGGCGGCCTCGGCGTCCGCGAGGATCACGCGGTACGGGACCGGCGGCGGTTCGGGCCACAGCACCCGCTGGGCGAGCACGGCGAGCAGGTATCCCACGGTGAGCCCGCCCAGCCGGTCGCCGAGGGTGTCCGGGGCGTAGGGCGGGAAGCAGGGCAGCACGTAGTGGAGCTGGAAGGCCATGCCGAGCCCGGCCGGGCGGGGGCCGCCCGCCTCGCAGTACGAGACGGCGAAGCCGACGACGACCATGCCGCAGGCAGCCGTCCAGGAGCGGACGGCGAGCAGGGTGCCTGCGGTGACGAGCGCCCAGCTCACCGGCAGCGCGGCGAGCAGCGTGCGGGTGCGCTCGCGGGCCGGCCCCGGGATCCGGCAGAACATGATCAGCGGCAGGGCGCCGAAGACGGCGTAGAGGGCGGCGACGGGGTTGCCGAGCCCGTAGAGGAACGCGCAGAAGCTGCCGTACCCGGCCACGAGGACCCACACGGCGCGCCGCAGGTGACCCGGTCCCTCCTGGCGCCACAGTTCCCGAGCGGCCATGTCGCGACCGTAGCCGATCAACGGAATCCGGTCCTCCGATGGATCGGCCGGATGACCGATACGGCGGGCCGGACCCCTTGCCTAGCGTGAAAAGCCGGGGCAGGAAATCCTGAGCGGAAAGGAAAGCGAACCGATGAACCAGTGCGTACGCCGCGTCGTCGTAGGAGTCGACGGTTCACGCGGCAGCCTCACAGCCCTGCGGAAGGCCGCGGAAGAAGCCCGGCAGCACCACGCCGCACTGCGCCCGGTGCTCGCATACACCTCTCCCGAAGGCGACTACGTCGACATGATGTGGCCACTGGACGCGGAGACCGCGCGGGAGCTGGCCCGCCGGGCGCGAGAGGACCTGAAGAGCGCCTGCCGCCGGGCACTGGGCGGACTGCCGGACGACGTGCCCTGCGAGCCCGTCGTGGCCCGCGGCCCGGCGGGGCCGCTGCTGGTGGCCGGCGCGGCCGAGGACGGCGACCTGCTGGTGGTGGGCGGCAGCTCGCACGGGCCGGTGCACCGGCTGCTGCACGGCTCGGTGAGCCTGTACTGCCTGCGGCACGCCTACGGACCGGTCCTGGTCGTACCGGCTGGAGCAGAGGTCAACGCGTAACGCACGGGCCTCTGTTGACGATGCCACGGAACATGACAAGCCGAAGAACGCGCTTATCAGCAGTCTGTGCCGCGGCCCTGCTCGCCGTGACGGCGGCCGGTCCCGCGTCCGCGTCGGACGACCAGAGCGGCGCCCCCGATGTGGCGGTCGCGATGTACGGCCAGGGCCCGTCGGGGCACTCGCCCGGGCAGATCTCGGTGCACTGGAAGTCCGTCGGCACCGCCGACGTCACAGGGGTCACCCACCTCACCCTCGATCTGCCGCCGGGCATGCGGATGTTCGACGTCGCCATGATGTACTCGATGCCCTACGACTACTCCTTCGCCGAGTCCCTCTCGCCCGACGGCCGTCATCTGGACGCCACGTTCACCGGCACCATGGCGCCGGGGCGGGACTACTTCATGAAGACGACGTTCTATGCTCCCCCGAACGCCCGGTCCGGGGTGGTCAGAGCGACGGTCGCCAACCAGGGCGACACCAACCCCTCCAACAATGTGGCGACGATGGCCGTCAACACCCCGCAGCCACCTGCGGAGACCCCTCCCGAGCCGGAGGTGACGGGCATCAGCACGTCCGCCGGACCGGGCACCGGCGGCACGGCAGTGACCGTCACCGGCTCTCATCTGGCCGACGGATTCATCCTGTTCGGCAATGACCCGGCCACCAACGTGTCCTGCACGGAATCCTCGTGCGTCGCCCAGGCCCCCGGCGGGGAGGAGACGGTCCCGGTCACCGTCATCACCCCGGGCGGGGCGTCCACCGCGGACGACGGCTTCACCTACAACGGTCCGCCTCCGGCGGCTCCTCCGGCGCCCGTGGTGACCAGGCTGACGCCGAACAGCGGGCCCGCCTCCGGCGGAGGTCACGTGTACGTGCAGGGCACGAACCTGGCGCAGGGCACCGTGCTCTTCGGCGACCGCCCGGCCCAACACGTCTCGTGCGGGCCGTCGTTCTGCAGCGCGACGCCTCCGGCGGGGTCGGGATCGGTGGACGTCACCGTCACGACGCGGGGTGGCCGCAGTGCGGCTGGGCCGGCCGGGCGGTACGTGTACGAGCCGTAGGGTTCCGCCGCTCGTCGTCCAGCGCCGGACGGACTCACGTCAGTCTTCGTCCGCGCTGGACAGGGCCTCGACGATCACGCGGGTGGCGAAGTCACGGTCGTCGGTGAGCCGGTTGATGTGCTCCGCAAGCAGGAAGGCGGTGACTTCCAGAGGATTCATCTCCTCCTTGGTCCAGAATCCGTACTGCTTGCGCCACAGACTGGGGCTCAGACCTGTGCCTGCGGCAACGAGCAGGCCGGCCATGGTGGGGATGGCCTCGGGGCGGACGCTCTTGGGCATCATGCGCATCGTGGCCACGAGGTTGGGCACCACGTACTCGATGACGTCCTTGCCGTGATCCTCGTAGGCCATCCGCAGCCACTGCATGAACATGTAGATGAGCGTGCACGCGCCGTCCAGTATGTCCTTGGCTCCACTGGGCCCCAAGGACGCGGTGAACTGGTCGGTCAGCGCTTGTTGTTCGGCATCGGTCTGAAGTCTGTCCTCGTAGACGGCCTTGAGCCGGGAGTCGATCAGCATGAGCGCTGCGCCCACGTCGCCGGCGGGAGCGTACTGGGGGTCGCAGGGCGATGACACGGGATTCCTCCTCGGCGGACCGTGGGCAGCGTGGCGCGTGCCCCGTACGGTAGCGCGCCGGTGACGCACGGGCCTGACGAATCCCGATGCAGGGCTTGTGGGGGGCCATACTCGGACCGGCCGTCCATGCCCGCGTCACCGTTCACGCGGAGATCGGAGCGTTTGCAGGCGTTCACGGGTGGTGCGGGGCAGGCCGGCAACGACGCGTTCCCAGGAGTGCTCGATCATGTCGGCGAGTTCGTCGTCGGGCACGGTGCCGTCCAGGACCACGGTGTTCCAGTGCCGTAGGCGCGCGTAGTGGCTGAGACCCACGGCCGGGTACTGTTCGCGCAGGTGCAGGGCGGTCTCGGGGTCGCTCTTGAGCGTCACCTGTTCCGGGCGCGAGGCATCGGCTTCCGTCAGGACGGCGAAGATCTTGCCGCCGACCTTGAACAGGGTCATCCCGGGCCCGGGTTCGCCTTCCATCGCCTCCGGCAGTCCCATGGCGAACTCCGCAACATCCCCCGGAGTCATCGGCATTGCCTCCTTCACATCGGTCCGGCGCGGGCCCCGGAGCCCGGGGCCCGCGTGGCGGTCAGCGGTAGTCGGCGGGGTCGGGAGCCTTGCCGGTGGTCATGAACTCCTCGAAGTACCGTGCGGGGTCCGGGGCGGACCCGTCGACGTCCGTGAACCCGTACTCCTTGGCCAGAGCCCCGGCGGACAGCGAACTGCCGCTGAGGCGCGCCATGTCGGGGTCGGCGGCGAGCGCGGTCACGGCACGTGCGACGTAGGCGGGGGTCTCGGACATCGCGAAGGTGGGGTCAACCTTGCAGCCGTCGCGCCAGTTCTCCTCGCTCACCCCGAACATCTCCAGCACCGCCTCGGTCCGCATGAAACCGGGAGTGAGGCTCACCGCGGTGCAGCCGTACTCGCCGGCCTCCTCGGCCAGGGCCTTGGCCATCCTGATCGGCGCGTACTTGGCCAGGTCGTAGTAGAACGGCGCACGGTATCGGCGGTTGAACTCCTCCGTACCGTCCGTCATCTCCACCACCAGACCGCCCGGCTGCCGGATCATCAGCGGCAGTGCGTAGCGGCTGGTGACGAAGTGGGTCTCGACGCCGAGCCGCCACATGCGCAGCCCCTTGTCCATGTCGCATTCCCACATCTTCTTGCCGTGCTCGACGAGGGCGTCGCCACCCCAGACGGCGTTGACGAGTACGTCCAGGCGCCCCTGCTCCCGGTCGATGCGCTCGATCAGCGCCCGCACCTGCTCCGGCTGAAGGTGGTCGACCACCGCCGCGATGCCCTGGCCGCCGGCCGCGGTGACCAGCTCGGCGGTCTGCTCGATGGTCTCCGCCGGACGGCCCGTCTCGCTCGCCCCGCCGTGTGTGGTGCGGCCGGTCACGTATACCGTGGCCCCGGCCCGGCCGAGCTCGACGGCCATGGCCCGGCCCGCGCCCCGGGTCGCCCCCGCGATCAGCGCAACCTTCCCGGCCAGCGGCTTTCCCTCGCCCATGCCCGTGCTCCCGCCTGTGGTCCTGGTGTTGTCCTGAGAAGTCATAGCGGAAGCATGGCCTCCATATAGGACAGGACACGTCCCATATCCAACTGACCGGCGACTCCAGGGGTATAGGACACGAATAGTCCTATACCGGTGCAAGCCTGTGCATACGACTTCACGAGGCACGGAAAGGCCGGCAGTCATGAGCAGCGACACGGACGTCAACGAGCTCGTTCACGAGTGGGTGGACGCCTACAACCACCAGGACTTCGACCGGTTCGGGGCGGTGTTCACCGACGACGTCGTCTACACCTGCGGGGCCTTCCAGCTCGCCTTCACCGGCCGCGATGCCTTCGTGAGCCACATCCAGGAGTACGCCGGCGCTGTTCCGGACCGGATGCTGACCCTCAAGCGCGTCATCGCCGAAGGGGACGCCATCGCCATCGAAACCGACTTCGCAGGCACCAGCTCCGGAGCGCACCCGGCCCTGCCCCCGGCCGGACAGCCCGTCACCGCCAGCTTCTGCACCATCCTCCAACTGCGCGGGAGCCGGATCGCTTCGCAGACCGACTACCTCGGCGGACAGTGACCCCCTCCACGAGACGCCTGCGGCGGCCACGGGCACGTGACCGCCACAACGACTCACCACCTGTGCTGGAAGAAGGGCGCTCAGCTCTGGACAGGCAGCGCCGAGCGAATGCTGGTCACCTCTAGGCCGACGACATAATCGAGGCAGTGGCTTTCGACGTTGGTGAGACCCTCATCGAAGATGACCGTGGATGGGGATCCTGGGCGGACTGGCTCGACATCCCGAGGCACACCCTCTCCGCCCTCGTCGGGGCCGTCGTCGCGCAGAGCCGGGACAACGCAGACGCCCTGCGCCTTGCCCGTCCCGGCATCGACCGGCGGATCACCACGCTCACCGACCTCCCGGTGCTGCTGGCGCCCTAGCCGCGTGGCCGCCAACGCGAGCTGTCCTGCGTCGGCCACGATGAGAGGCAGGGGTTCACAGGGCATCCCTGTTCAGCGGATCGCGCCTCGCTCTAGGCTGGCGCTGCCCGGACAGGAAAGGCTGGAACATGAGCGAGCACGTCGGCCAGCGCATCCGTGAGCTGCGCAAAATCCGTCAGATGAGCGTGCGGCAACTCGCCAACGCCGTCGCGATTTCCACTAGCGCCCTGCAGAAGTACGAGAACGGCACCCGCCACGTGCCACCCGGCATGCTGACCCGCCTGGCCCAGGCACTCAACGTCGGGCCGACACATCTCACGGGGCAGCCGTACCTCAACGGGGCCGAGACCGATACCCAGGCGCAGGCTGTCATTCCTGACCTCCGGCGCGTCCTGCTCAGCTACGACGACCCCGACGACCTGCTCGCCCCGCCGCGGCCCTTGCCGGTCCTGATCGCAGAGACCGAGCATGTGTCGGCGATGCGCCGGGACAGCAAGTACGTGCCCATGGGCCCACTGCTGCCGGGACTGCTCACAGAACTGACTCACGTGGCACTCTCCGACCGGCACTCGACGGCCCGACGGCCCGGCGCATCGCTCGAACAACAGCAGCGAGAGGCGTTCCGACAGCTCGCGATCTGCTATCGGGCCGTCAACTCGCTGGCACACAAGCTGGGATACCACGACCTGTCGCTCACGGCCATCGAGCGCGTGCAGTGGGCCGCGGACTGCTCCGACGACGGCCTTATGCAGGCCACGGCCGGATACTTGAAGGCCGGCGCCATGGTCCGCATGGGCAGCTTCGCCTCTGCGCGGCGGCTCCTGGAGGGGCTCATGGAAGAAGTGGAGCGGATGGCCCCGGAGCGTTCGCTGCCCGAGGCCCATATGGCCGTCATCGGCGCCATGCTGCTCAAGCTGGCCATCCTGGAGGTACGCGACGGGCATCTGGAACGCGCCCAGGGGCGGTTGGCCGAGGCCCGGTGGTATGCGGACAGGCTGCCGGGAGACACGCTCCACTACGAGACGAGCTTCGGCCCGAGCAACCTCAGGATCCACGAAGTGGCGGTCCTGATCGACTCCGGCGACACGGAGCAGGCTCTGGCGCGCATCCGCGAATGGGGCGCCGGGCAGGACCGCGAGGAGTGGGAACCGCCGGCCGACCTTGCCCGGGAGCGCTCGTCGCACCACTACATCGACGTAGCGTCCGCAAAGCTGGCAGCGGGCGACCGGAATGGCTCGTACCGCGACCTCGTACGCGCCAGGGAGATCGCACCGCACCACACGCGCTTCCACCCCACCGTGCGCAGCACAGCGGCCACGCTGGTACGGCTCGACCGGGCACAGCACGAGTCCCTCGCGGGTTTCGCCCGGTGGGCTGGGGCTCAACTGGCTCCGTAGTCAAGCGATTTACCCGAACTCCATCCGTACAGAATGTGCGCTCACGCGCACTTCAAAGCGACATGATCCCCTCACCAACCCAGGATGAGGGGATCACGCTGTGCCCAGCACACAATATGAGCCTGCAAGCCAACGACTCGCAGCAACCCTGTGGCTCGTCTCACGGGAACTGCGCCCGAGCGATGCCCGCGAGTCGTGGGAGAGGGGCATGACCGCCACACTCCGGGTAGGCCTGCACTTCGACGTCATCCAACTCCCCTCCGGAACCGTGGAACGAGGTATTCAAGGCATCAGGGACCGGGACGGCATCGAGAACCATTTCCGTGCAGCCAGCATCACCAGTGCTGTCATCGTCTCCCGCTCGCAGACCGCGTACAGCTTGCTCGTGCCACCAGGCACCTCCCGGGACTGGCAGGAGCCAGGCGCCAAGTGCGTCGGCATCGACCACCCAGTCAACTACCTCGGTGTGCCGGTCCCCACGCGCAGGGAACCACCAGGCGCGTACTGGCTCCTGCCCGCACCGGAAGACGACCACATGCTGTGCGACCCGGCGAAGGTCCGCACGCTCATCGGCAAGGCTCGTGAGCGTCGGGGCCGGACAGGATGATCAAGTTCTGTTCGTGGTGCAAGGAGTCCGTGCCCAAGGCCGCACCGATCGACGTCATCGAGGGCGACCAAGTGGCCAGGAAGATCTACGCTTGCGCCGAGTGCTGCGAGAAATACCGCCTCTTGCCACTGGGC
>NZ_JBSFWU010000158.1:0-11068 GCF_053594995.1 Streptomyces sp. NPDC002536 | reverse complement strand
GTCAGGGGCGCGGGGAACTGCGCGACAAGCCCCCACCGGCCCGCAGCCGACGCACTGCCGGGGGTCCGGGGCGAAGCCCCGGGAACCTCGACTGCAGGCGCGTCGTGGCTGATCGCGCAGTTCCCCGCGCCCCTGACGGGGCACAAAGTCCCACCGGACACCCCCCAGCCCCGCCCCCCGAGAGGAACCCCCCTCGTGCCCGCAGCCGTCCGCCGCGCCCTCGCGGCCCTCGCCGCCCTGCCCCTGCTCATCCCGGCCCTCGGCGCCTGCGGTTACGGCTCGCAGAAACAGGCCGGCGCCGCGGCCACGGCATCGTCCGGCCGGAAACTGTCCGCGAACACCGTGCGCATCGGCTACTTCCCCAACATCACCCACGCCACGGCCCTGGTCGGCGACCATGAGGGCCTGATCCAGAAGGAACTGGGCGGCACCCGGCTGAAGTCGACGACCTTCAACGCCGGCCCGTCCGAGATCGAGGCCCTCAACGCCGGATCCATCGACATCGGCTGGATCGGCCCCGCCCCCGCGATCAACGGCTACGTGAAGTCCAAGGGCCGCAGCCTGCGCATCGTCTCCGGCTCCGCGTCCGGCGGCGTCAAGCTCGTCGTCGACCCCAAGAAGATCACCACCCTGGACGACGTCAAGGGGAAGCGGATCGCCACTCCGCAGAAGGGCAACACACAGGACGTCGCGTTCCTCAACTGGATCGCCGGGAAGGGCTGGAAGGTCGACCCGCAGAGCGGCAAGGGCGACGTCTCCGTCGTCCGCCTGGACAACAAGGTGACACCGGACGCCTTCAAGTCCGGCTCGGTGGACGGCGCCTGGGTGCCCGAACCGACGGCCTCCAAGCTGGTCTCGGAGGGCGGCAAGGTGCTGCTCGACGAGAGCACGCTGTGGCCGGACAGGAAGTTCGTCATCACCAACGTGGTGGTGTCGCAGAAGTTCCTCGCCGCACACCCGGACGTCGTCGAGGCCGTCCTGCGCGGCTCGGTGAAGACCAACGCGTGGATCGCGGCCAACCCGCAGAAGGCGAAGGAGAGCGCGAACGCGGCGCTGAAGAATCTCTCCGGCAGCGGACTGCCCGCCGCGGTACTCGACCCGGCGTGGGCGTCCCTCACGACCACCGACGACCCGCTGGCCACGACCCTCGACGCGGAGGCGTCCCACGCCGTCGCGGCCGGACTGCTGGACAAGCCGGATCTGACAGGCATCTACGACCTGAGGCTGCTGAACAAAGTCCTCGCCGGCGAGGGCAAGCAGCCGGTCGGCGCCGCCGACCTCGGCAAGCAATAGGCCCTGCTCCCCTGGAGGTGACCGGATGGCTCCGGCAACACTCACCACCGGCACGGCCGTGGCCGTCCGGCTCGACCATGTCCACAAGAGCTTCGGACGGCATGACACCGCCGTGCCCGTCCTCGACGACATCACCCTCGACGTCCGCCAGGGCGAATTCGTCTGCCTGCTGGGCGCGTCCGGCTGCGGCAAGTCCACACTGCTGAACCTGGTCGCGGGCCTGGACAGCCCGACGTCCGGCAGCATCGAGGTGCCCGGCGGCCGCCCGGCCCTGATGTTCCAGGACCACGCCCTCTTCCCGTGGCTGACCGCGGGCCGCAACATCGAGCTGGCGCTGCGGCTGCGCAGCGTGCCGCGGCCCGAACGCCGGGCGGAGGCCGAGCGGTTGCTCGACCTCGTCCGCCTCGGCGGGGCGTACGACAAGCGGGTGCACGAGCTGTCGGGCGGTATGCGGCAGCGCGTCGCCCTCGCCCGGGCGCTCGCGCAGGACAGCCGCGTGCTGCTGATGGACGAACCGTTCGCCGCCCTCGACGCCATCACCCGCGACGTGCTGCACCACGAACTGGCCCGCATCTGGGCCGAGACGCAGCTGTCGGTGCTGTTCGTCACGCACAACGTGCGGGAGGCCGTGCGGCTGGGCGAGCGCGTCGTGCTGCTGTCCTCACGGCCGGGCCGGGTGGCCCGCGAGTGGACGGTCGGCCTGCCGCAGCCGCGCCGCATCGAGGACCCGGCGGTGGCGGACCTGTCCATCGAGATCACCGAAGAGCTGCGGGGGGAGATCCGCCGTCATGGCCGGAACTGACACCAAGGGGTCTGCCGAGCTTGCCGGCCTGGAGGCCGGACTCGACGCGCTGGAGACCGTTCCCGTGCGGCGCACGCCGTGGCGGGAGGTCCTGTGGCGGAAGGTACTGCCGCCCGTCACGGCGGTGGCGGTCGTCCTGGCCGTCTGGAAGCTGCTGGTCCTGGCGCACGTCACCGACGACTACAAGCTGCCCGACCCCTCGGCGGTCTGGCACAGCCTGCGCCAACTATGGCTGAACGGCACCCTGTTCGACATCATCTGGACCAGCGTCTCGCGCGGCCTGCTCGGCTTCCTCGCCGCGCTCGCCATCGGCACCCCGCTCGGTCTGCTGGTCGCCCGGGTCCCGTTCGTCCGCGCCGCACTGGGCCCGGTCCTCTCGGGCCTCCAGTCCCTGCCCTCGGTGGCCTGGGTGCCGGCGGCGGTCATCTGGCTGGGGATCACGGACTCGGCGATGTACGCGGTGATCCTGCTGGGCGCGGTGCCGTCCATCGCCAACGGCCTGGTGTCGGGCATCGACCAGGTGCCCCCGCTCTACCTGCGGGCGGGCCGCACCCTGGGGGCGACGGGAGTGCGGGGCGCACGGTACGTCCTGCTGCCGGCGGCCCTCCCGGGCTACGTGGCCGGCCTGAAGCAGGGCTGGGCGTTCTCGTGGCGGTCGCTGATGGCGGCGGAACTCATCGCCTCCTCCCCCGACTTGGGCCTGGGCCTGGGCCAGTACCTGGAGAACGCGCGAACGGATTCGGACATGCCGGGGGTGCTGCTCGGCATCATCCTCATCCTGTTCGTCGGGATCGCCATCGACCTGGCCGTCTTCAGCCCGCTGGAGCGGCGCGTGCTGCGCACGCGGGGCCTGGCGGCGGGCCGGTGAGAGCACCCCTCGTCCTGGTCGCCCACGGCAGCCGCGACCCGCGCCACGCGGCGACGGTGGCGCAGCTGCGGGCACGGGTCGCGGAGCAACGGCCGGGACTGCGCGTGGAGGTGGCGTTCCTGGACTTCAATGCACCGGGCGTGGGGCAGGTCCTGGAACGGCTGGCGGCGGAGGGTGTGCGGGAGGCCGTGGCACAGCCGCTGCTGCTGACGCGGGCCTTCCACGCCAAGGCGGACGTGCCGGCGGCCCTGCGCCGGGCGGCGTCCCGACTGCCGGGGCTCTCCCTGGTCCAGGCCGATGTCCTGGGCCCGTCGCCCCTGTTGACGGCCGCGCTGGAACGGCGGCTGCACGAGGCCGGGGTGCGCCCCGGCGACCGGCGCTCGACCGGGGTCGTCCTGGCCTCGGCGGGCTCCTCGGACCCGGAGGCGATCGCGGTGATCGCAGCAATCGCGCGGGAGTGGCGGCACACCGGCTGGTGCGCCGTGCGGCCCGCGTTCGCCTCCGCCTGTGCACCGCGCACGGAGGACGCGGTGCACGCACTGCGGGCGGCGGGTGCCGAACGCGTCGTGGTGGCCCCGTACGTCCTCGCGCCGGGCCGTCTGCCGGACCGCATCGCGGCGGGCGCGGCGGCGGCCGGGGCGGACGTGGTGGCGGACGTGCTGGGTCCGGCGCCGGAGGTGGTGGATTTGCTGCTGCGACGGTTCGACGAGGCGGCGGCCGCGGCGGTGATGGCGGATTCAGCCGTGTTCGAAGTGGCTCAATAGGCCCTCTCGCCACTGCTCCCCCGAGCCCATTAGCGTCACGCGGCGCGGGGGGTCGCATTGGTCAGTGATCGGATTGGTCAGAGAGGCTCACTGAGTTGTTCTACTTCCTCTTCAGGGCCGTGGTGCTCGTCCCGTTCCTGCGCTGGGTCTTCCGTCCGCGGGTCGAGGGCATGGAACACGTGCCGGACACGGGTTCGGCGATCATCGCGGGAAACCATCTGTCGTTCTGCGACAGCTTCCTCATGCCGGTGATGGTCAAGCGCCGGGTCACGTTCCTGTGCAAGAGCGACTACTTCACCGGCCGCGGCCTCAAGGGCCGCCTCACGGCGGCCTTCTTCCGCGGCGTCGGCCAGATCCCCGTGGACCGCTCGGGCAACGGCGCGGGCCGCGCCGCGGTCGAGACGGGCCTCAAAGTGCTGGACGGCGGAGAGCTCCTCGGCATCTACCCCGAAGGGACTCGC
This sequence comes from Streptomyces sp. NPDC002536, assembly GCF_053594995.1. NCBI lineage: Bacteria > Bacillati > Actinomycetota > Actinomycetes > Kitasatosporales > Streptomycetaceae > Streptomyces > Streptomyces sp. NPDC002536. The sequence continues at coordinate 6,880 of NZ_JBSFWU010000158.1, read as the reverse complement.
TCGCCCGACGGCCGCCTCTACAAGGGCAAGGTGGGCGTGGCCGAGATGGCCATTCGGTCGGGCGCACCGGTCATACCGTGCGCCATGATCGGCACCTTCGAGGCCCAGCCGATCGGCCGCCGCCTGCCGCGCCTGGTCCCGATCACCATCCGCTTCGGGGAGCCGCTGGACTTCTCCCGCTACGCGGGGATGGAGGAGTCGCGCGAGGTGCTGCGGGCGGCGACGGACGAGATCATGTACGCGCTGCTGAAACTGTCGGAGCAGGAGTACGTGGACGAATACGGCGCGCGGGCCAAGGCGAAGGCGGCGAAGCCGCCGCAGCCCACGACGCTGGCGCCCCGGCCCCAGGCTGCCTGACCCGTACGCTCCGCGCCCCTTACGGGGCGCGGCTCAGCAGGCTCAACAGGCTCAGCAGGCGCAGCTGATGGAGCCGATCGGCGCCGTCAGCGGGTCGGCCGGCTGCTGCACGACGCCGGTCGCGCCCTCGACGGGGAAGCCCTCGCGGATCCAGTACTCGATCCCGCCGAGCATCTCCTTGACCTGGTAGCCGAGCTGGGCGAAAGCGAGCGCCGCCCGGGTCGCACCGTTGCAGCCGGGCCCCCAGCAGTAGGCGACGACCGGCACCGCGGGATCCAGCAACTGGGCGGCGCGGTACGGGATCTCGGCCGTGGGCAGGTGCACCGCACCCTGCACGTGCCCCTGCGCCCAGGCCTCCGCACCGCGCGAGTCGACGAGCACGAAGCCCGGGTCGCCGGAGGCCAGGGCGGCACGGACATCGGACACGTCCGTCTGGAAGGCGAGGCGGGCGGCGAAGAAGGCAACGGCGTGCTGTGGTGTGGTCATACCTGAACGCTATGGCCCCAGATCGTCGGACTGAACCCGCGATCAACGCCCCTGCCCGCCTCCCGCCGTGAAATCCGTGGTATCAATCGGCGATGGCCGATGATTCCCTCGACACCACCGATATACGCATCCTCGAAGCCCTCCAGCGCAACGGACGCGCCAGCTATGCCGAACTGGCCCGCGCCGTCTCCATGTCCCCGAGCGCCGTCACGGAACGCGTCCGGCGGCTGGAGGAGAGCGGCATCATCTCCGGCTACTCCGCCGTCGTACGGCCCGAGGCCCTGGGCCTCGGCATCCTGGCCTTCATCCGCCTCCGCTACCCCATCGGCAACTACAAGCCGTTCCACGACCTGCTGGACGCCACCCCCGAGATCGTGGAGGCCCACCACGTCACGGGCGAGGACTGCTTCGTCCTCAAGGTCGTCGCCCGCTCGATGCGCGACCTGGAACGCACGGCGGGACGCATTGCGACCCTGGGCTCCGTGACGACGAGCGTCGTCTACTCCAGCCCGCTCCCGAGCCGCGCGGCGACGGCGGTCATGACCGCAACAGACTCTGGGCCAGGGCCGACACGGCGGTGACGACGGTGAGCGCGGCACCGAAGGCGGCGCCGGCACGGGTTGCGGCGGCGGGGCGGCTGGCGCCGTCCATGCGGGCGAGCAGTCCGGCGACGGCACCGACGGCGGCGGCGAGGATGAGAACGACGGCGAGGGCGGTGATGATGACGGCCAGCTGTGTGTGAGTCATGGGGGCCAAGTTCGCCGGTTTTGCGTTCGCCGACGTTCAGGCGTACGAAGATGAACGGATGCAGGCTTCGGATCCGGACGCGCTGAGGGAACTGGCGGCTCGGCTAAGGCTGTTCCAGATGGAGAAGCGGTTCACGGTGGAGGCGTTGCAGCGCCGGGCCGGGCTGGGGCACACGACGGTCAGCCAGGCGCTGAACGGACGGAAGATGCCGAGCGAGGCGACGGTGGTCGCCCTGGCCAAGGCGCTGGGCGTGGATGCCGGGGAGCTTCTGGCGCTGCGGGCGCGGGATGCCGGTCCGCGTCTGTCGGCCGAAGATGTCGCTTTTGAACAGCGGTACCGGGACTACGTCGTCGAGCGCCACAGCAGCCTGACCATCGTCGGACTGGATCTCAGCCGGCCCGAGGCGGCGTGCTGGCCACTGGACACGGCTTACTTGAGCCTTGAGCTGGCAAGCGAAGCCGAACGGGGCCTCCCCGCTCCCGCCACGACCGTGGAACGTGCGGAGCAGGCACTTGCCGGGCGTCGGCGCGTACTCATCCGTGGGCAGGCGGGGAGCGGCAAGACGACGTTGCTGCAATGGCTGGCGGTCACCTCCGCGCCCGACCACGTCCCGTTCGTCCTCCCCCTGCGCACGCTGGTCCGCCACGGTGCGCTGCCGATTCCGCAGGAATTCCTCGCGGCCACGGGATGCGCGCTCGCGAGCATGCAGCCGAAGGGCTGGGAGGACCGGCTGCTTTCGGCCGGGCGCGGCCTCCTTCTCGTCGACGGGCTCGACGAGGTGCCGAAACAGCAGCGTGAGCACACCCGATCGTGGCTGCGAGAACTCATTGCCGCGTACCCGCAAGCACGGTTCCTCGTCACGACGAGGCCTTCCGCGGTTCCGGAACGGTGGCTTTCGGGCCAGGAGTTCACGGAGTGCACCGTCAGGCCCATGAGCAGACGCGACGTCCTGGTGTTCGTCCACCGCTGGCACCGGGCGGCGGGGGCCTCTGCGGAGCTGGAGGACAGCCTCAAGGACGTGGTGCGGGGGCAGCGCGACCTGAGCCAGTTGGCGACGACGCCGCTGATGTGCGCTCTCGTGTGCGCCCTGCATCGCGACCGGCGGGGCCATCTGCCGCGGGGACGCATGGAGTTGTACGAGGCGGCACTGTCGATGCTGCTGATCCGCCGGGACGACGAGCGTGAAGTCAAAGCCCCGGAGGGCATCGTCCTCGACCGCCATCAGGCCATTCAGCTTCTTCAGCGCCTTGCCTATTGGCTCATCCGCAATGGGCAGGCGGAGATGGAGGAGGAGACCGCGCTCTCTGTCATCGAGGATGCGTTGCCGGCCATGCCGACGGTGGCGGCGCAGGGGGATGCGCAGCAGATCCTCGGCCACCTGGTCTCCCGCAGCGGCCTGCTGCGGCGGCCTTCGGCGGACACCATCGACTTCATCCACCGTACGTTCCAGGACTATTTGGGGGCCAAGGCGGCCGTCGAGTCCCGCGATCTCGGTCTGCTGGTGCGCAATGCCCACGACGAGCAGTGGGAGGACGTGCTGCGCATGGCGGTCGCACACGCCCGGCCCGCGGAGCGGGGGACGCTGTTGCGCCGACTCGTGGCGCGGGGTGACCGTACGGCCGGACACCGCACGCGGCTGCATCTCCTGGCCATGGCCTGCCTGGAGCAGGCGACGGAGCTGGCTCCGGACGTGCGGGCCGCGGTCGAGGAGCGGGCGGCGGCCATGCTCCCGCCGCGCACGTTCGACGAAGCCACTCATCTGGCCTCGGTGGGCCCGGTGATCCTCGACCTTCTGCCGGGGCCGGAAGGCCTGCTCAAGGACGAACTCGTGCCCGTCATATCCATCGCCACCAAGCTCGGCAGCGATGCGGCGATGGCGTTCCTCAAGCGGTTTCGGACGTGCGACGATCCCGGCGTTCAAAGCGTGCTGGCCGTGGAGTGGCGGGCCTTCGACACCCACGACTACACGCAGGACATCATCCGCCACCTCTCACCCGGCACCCGGATCGTCGTCAGCAACCGGGCCGAGTTGGAGACACTTCCTTCCCTTCCGCAGCAGTCCGACTTCTATTTCATCGGCAACTTCTCGGAGGAAGAACTGCTGTCGGCACTGAACCGGCACGAGCTGCGGGGGCTCGACATCAGCGCCAACACGGCACTGCTCGACCTTGATTTCGTCGGCATGTTCGGCGAGCTCCGCAGGATCGGCCTGTCGGACTTGCCTCACGTCCTGGCCCTTTCCCCGCTCCGCGAGCTGCCGCTGACCGATCTGACCCTTGCACTGACCCAGCCCGTGGAACCGGAAACACTCGACGCGCTGCCGACTGTCGAGCGTGCCGACATTGACGTGCCATTGACCTACCGTGCCATGGCTTCGCTGCTTCGGTTGCCCAGTCTTCGCGAGCTCTATCTCTGGCAGAAATCGTTCACGACGACCACGCTCAGCGGCATTTCATCCGCCACTCGGCTCGAATTTCTCAGTTTCCCGGCATCCGATGTTCCGGAAGCCTCTCGTGGTGAACTCGCCGAGATGCCCGCATTGACCCGACTGCAGATCAACAAGCAGTATGTGCGGCTTCTCGCGGACAGTCCTCCCCTGCCTCACGTGAGTCACCTCATCCTCAACGCACCGCTCGGACACAGCGATCTCACGCCCGTGAAGAACGCATTCCCCGGTCTCCGCCGCCTCACCCTCATAGCAAGGGCGCCGGACACCACGGTCAATCTGACGAGCCTCGCGGACATCGACGGACTGGAGATCGAAGTCGTCAACGCAGGATTGCTCCTCGGCCTCGACCGCTTCCCCCCGGGCGCCGTAACCCTCATCCCCCGCCCCCGCACCTAGCGCCCCGTAAGGGGCGCGGGGAACTGCGCGACCAGCCCCCACCGGCCCGCAGCCGACGTACATAACGAACGGCAGCCGCCGCACCCCGTGGGGGTGAGGCACGACGGCCGCCGTCCGCAGGGGACCGTACCAGGGGTCACCCCCTGGACCGAAGTTCCGCCTCAATAAGGTCCGCAGCCCGCGGAGTACCCCCCTCCGCCGCAAGCTCCGCCTTCAGCTCGGCGCAACGCGCCGCAACCCCCGGGTCGCCCGCAAGAGACAGCACCGCTTCCCGCAGCACCTCGGCGGTGGCCGATTCGGCCGGCACGTGCCGCGCCACCCCCAGCTCCTCCAGGATCGCCGCGTTGCCGAACTGGTCGACCGCCTGCGGTACCGCCACCATCGGGACCCCGCACGCCAGGCCCTCCTGGGAGCCGCCCATGCCGGCGTGGGTCACGAAGACGTCGGCCTGACGCAGGATGGCCAGCTGCGGTATCCAGTGGTGGACCTCGAAATTCGGCGGGATGTCCCCCAGTTCGGCAACCTCCATCTGCTTGCCGATCTGCAGCACCACGTGCCACCCGGCCAGGTCACCGAAGGCCTTGATGCACTCGCGGTAGAACTCCGGCTGCTTGTTGAACGTGGACCCCAGCGACACCAGCAGCACCTTCTCGGCGTCCACCGGGCGCTCCCACGTGCCCTGCTCACTCCTGTCCCCCTGGCACGGGCCCGTGAAGGTGTAGACACTCTCGTCGACCAGGTCGGCGTACGGCTGCATCGCCCGCGGGATCAGGGCGAGACAGCGGTCGGGGTGACCGACGAAACGGTCGTGGTCCATGGTGACGCCGTTGCCGGCGAGCCACGCGGCGAAGCGGTCGTAATAGGCCCGGCCGCGCTCGCTCCGCTTGATCTCCTCGAACTGCTGGGCAACAGGGCTGTCTTCGCTGCCCTGCCAGGCCACCATGTGCGTCGAGAGCTGGATGACGGGAACGCCCCAGCCGTGAGCGAGTATCCGTGCCGGGTAGGAGGTGCTGTCGGCCAGCACCAGGTCCGGCGCGTCGCCCTCGTACGCCTCCGCGAGCTGCGGAAGCGCCTGGACCGCGTCGTCGAAGAACCGCTCCATGTAGTCGAGCTGCCCGGATCCCCAGGCCTCGGGGTCGCCCGCGTCCGGGAGCGTCGAGCCGTAGATCACCGGCTCGGCGCCGGTCGCGGCGACGATCTCCGCGAAGGACTCGGGGATGGCGTACGTCACCCGGTGGCCGCGGGCGACGAGTTCGCGGATGACGTCCAGGTTCGGGTTCACATGGCCGTGGGCCGCGATGCTGAACATGGCGATGTGCGCGTTGTCGGTACTCATGACCGGCACGCTACGCGAGACGATCCGTCTCGTCTAGATATTTTTCGCGCCCCGGCGATATCCGGCCACCTGCCGCACGAGAGACTGGCAACGATCAGGTCGACGAAGAGCGAAGGCGAAGGTACGGACGTGGACGTGGCATTCACCGAACACCGGGCGCGCGCCCTGCTCGCCGCCTCCGGGGCACCCCTCCCCGCCTCCGCCGCCACGCTCCTCTCCCTCGGCGAGAACGCCGTCTTCGCCGCCGACGGTCTCGTCGCCAAGGTCGGCCGCGACGCCGCGCTCCTCCCCCGCGCCGAGCGCGAACTCCGCATCGCCGCCTGGCTCCAGGAGCACGACGTCCCGGCCGTCCGCTCCGCCGAGCCCGACGTCCTCATGGCCGACGGCCACCCGGTGACCCTCTGGCACCGCCTCCCCGACGCCGCCCGCCCCGCCGGCCCCGCAGACCTCGCCCCCCTCCTCCGCAAGGTGCACTCCCTCCCCGAACCCGACTTCGGGCTCCCGCACCGCGATCTGCTCGGCGGCGTCGAACGCTGGCTGCGGCTGGCCGGGGACGCGATCGACCCGCGCGACGCCGACTACCTCCGCGAGCGCCGCGACGGCTTCGCCTCCGCGGCCGCCGCCCTCACCCCGCACCTGCCCCCGGGGCCGATCCACGGCGACGCGCTTCCCCGCAACGTGCACATCGGCCCCGACGGTCCCGTACTGCTGGACCTAGAGACGTTCGCCACGGACTTCCGGGAACACGACCTGGTCGTCATGGCGCTCAGCCGCGACCGGTACGGCCTGGACCCGGCGGCCTACGAGGCGTTCGTGCACGCCTATGGCTGGGACGTCCGCGAATGGGCGGGCTGCTCCGTCCTGCGCGGCGCCCGCGAGACGGCGAGCTGCGCCTGGGTGGCCCAGCACGCCCCCGCCAACCGTGCCGCTCTCGCGGAGTTCGAGCGCCGCGTCGCCTCGCTGCGCAACGGGGACCCGACGGTGCGCTGGTACCCGTTCTAGGGCGCGTCCAGCGGACCTTCGCGCCCCGTCAGGGGCGCGGGGCTGTTCACATATGCGGCTCCGCCGCGTGGGCGCGACCAGGCGCCCCGTAGGGGCGCGGGGAACTG
>NZ_JBSFWU010000157.1:0-11877 GCF_053594995.1 Streptomyces sp. NPDC002536 | reverse complement strand
GTAAGGGGCGCGGGGAACTGCGCGACCAGCCCCCACCGGCCCGCAGCCGACGCACTACCCCCAGGGGTCCGGGGCGAAGCCCCGGGAACCTCGGCTGCGGGTGCGTCGTGGCTGATCGCGCCGTTCCCCGCGCCCTACGGGGCGCTGTCGCACGCCTGGGCGCGCAGTGCCCGAGCCAAGTCGTCCCGGGCCTCCAGGACGAGCCGCCTCAGTGCCGGCGCAGCATCCCCATGCTGCGCCAGCCACGCGTCGGCCGCCTCCACCGTTCCCGACGTGTCCTGCAATGTCGGGAACAACCCCTTGACCACCGCCATCGCGATCTCGATCGACCGCTCCCGCCACACCCGCTCGATCACCTCGAAGTAGCGCGGCGCGAACGGCGCCAGCAGCTCCCGCTGACCAGGCTGGTCGAAGCCCGCGATCGTGGCCTCGGCCAGGGCGTTCGACAGGGCGTCCGAGTCGACGACCGCCGCCCACGCCTCCGCCTTGACCGCGGCCGACGGCCGCGACGCCAGGCAGCGCACCTGGTGCCGCTTGCCGGACGCGGTGTTGTCCCGCTCCAGTTCGGCGGCGAGCGCCGCCTCGTCCGCCTCGCCGCACGAGGCCAGCGCGGCGAGGAACGTCCAGCGCAGCTCCTGGTCCACGTCGAGGCCGTCGATCCGGGCGCCGCCGTCCAGCAGGCCGTGCAGCAGCTGCAGGTCGTCCTTGCCCTCCGCGACCTGCGCGAAGAACCGTGCCCACGCCAGCTGGTGGCCGCTGCCGGGCTCGGCGAGCCGGAGCTCGCGCAGGGCGCTCTCGGCGAGCTGCCGGCCGCCCTCGGCGCGCCACGCGGGCGCCGCGTAGTGCACGAGGGCGGAGTTCGCCCAGGCGTGCAGCATCTGCAGCACGCCGATGTCGCTCTCGGCCCCGGCGAACCGCTGCACCAGGTCCAGGAAGTCGCGGGAGGGCATCAGCCCGTCGCGCGTGAGGTTCCACAGCGCGGACCAGCACAGCGCCCGGGCCAGCGGGTCGGCGATGTCGCCGAGCCGGCCGCGCAGGGCGGCGAGCGAGCCCTCGTCGAAGCGGATCTTGCAGTACGTGAGGTCCTCGTCGTTGACGAGGATCAGCTCCGGCCGCTCGGCGCCGGCCAGTTCGTCCACGACCGTCCGCGGGCCGGTGACATCGACCTCGGCGCGCGCGTACCGCACGAGCGCCCCGTCCTCGTCACGGCGGCGGTACAGGCCCACGGCCACGCGGTGCGGCCGCAGTTCGGGGTGCGAGGCGGCGGCCTCCTGCAGGACGGCCAGTTCCGTGATGCGCCCCTCGGCGTCGTAAGTGGCCAGCGGGGTGAGCGAGTTGACCCCGGCCGTCTGGAGCCAGGAGCGTGCCCACGCGGCCATGTCGCGCCCGGAGGTCTCCTCCAGCACGTCCAGCAGGTCGGTCAGGCGCGTGTTGCCGTAGGCGTGGCGCTTGAAGTAGCGGCGGGCGCCCTCCAGGAAGGCGTCGCGCCCCACGTAGGCCACCAGCTGCTTCAGCACCGACGCGCCCTTGGCGTACGTGATGCCGTCGAAGTTGAGCTTGGCGTCCTCCAGGTCGTGGATGTCCGCCGTGACGGGGTGTGTGGAGGGCAGCTGGTCGGCGCGGTAGGCCCAGGCCTTGCGCTGGTTGGCGAAGGTGATCCAGGCGCTGTCGAAGCGAGTCGCCTCGACCTGCGAGAAGGAGCCCATGAAGTCGGCGAAGGACTCCTTGAGCCACAGGTCGTCCCACCACTCCATGGTGACCAGGTCGCCGAACCACATGTGGGCCATCTCGTGCAGGATCACGTTGGCCCGGCGCTCGTAGGCGGAGCGCGTCACCTTGCCGCGGAAGACGAACTCCTCGCGGAAGGTCACGCAGCCCGGGTTCTCCATGGCGCCGATGTTGTACTCGGGCACGAACGCCTGGTCGTACTTGCCGAACGGGTACGGGTAGTCGAAGTGCTCGTGGAAGAAGTCCAGGCCCTGCTTGGTGACGGTGAAGATGTCGTCGGCGTCGAAGTGCCTGGCCAGGCCCTTGCGGCAGAGCGCGCCGAGCGGGATCTCCAGCACGGTGCCGTCGGGCAGCGTGCGGCGGTAGTGGTCGTGGACCATGTGGTACGGGCCCGCGACGACGGCCGTGATGTAGGTGGAGATCGGCATGGTGGGCACGAACCGCCAGGTGGCGGAGGCGGAGTCGCCCGCAACGGCCTGCGGTTCGCCGTCCCGCTCGCCGTTGCCCAGCACCGTCCAGCCGGCCGGGGCGGTCACGGTGAGGGTGAACGGGGCCTTGAGGTCCGGCTGTTCGAAGTTGGCGAAGACCCGCCGGGCGTCGGCCGGTTCGTACTGGGTGTAGAGGTAGACCTCGCCGTCCTCGGGGTCGACGAAGCGGTGCAGGCCCTCGCCGGTGCGGCTGTAGGCGCACTGCGCGTCCACGACCAGCTCGTTCTCGGCGGCCAGCCCCTCCAGGGCGATGCGCGAGCCGTCGAAGACGGACTGTGCGTCCAGCGCGCGGCCGTTGAGGGTGACCGCGGTCACGGACGGCGCCAGCAGGTCGGCGAAGGTGGCGGCGCCGGGCTCGGTGCAGCGGAAGCGGATCGTGGTCACCGAGCGGAAGGTGCGCGGCCCGCCGTCCGCACCCACCGCGGACCGCAGGTCGAGCGCCACGTCGTAGCCGTCCACGGTCAGCAGCCGGGCCCGCTCGCGGGCCTCCTCGCGGGTCAGGTTCTCGCCGGGCACGACGCGGCTCCCTCGTCTTCGTCTCAAACGCTTCGTCTCGTATGTCGAACACCAGGAATCATGGCATGGGGTGTGTTTGTTGAAACGCCGACTGTCCTGCTCTTTCGAGGAGATCCGCGTGACCACAGACGTGACGAACACCGGGAAGTCCGCCGTCGGCTTCTGGTTCGACCCCTCCTGCCCCTGGGCCTGGCTGACCTCGCGCTGGATGCTCGAGGTCGAGAAGGTGCGGCCCGTGGAGGTGCACTGGCACGTGATGAGCCTGGCCGTGCTCAACGAGAACCGGCTGGACGAGATGCCCGAGGAGTACCGTGACGCGATGCGCCCCGGCGGCCGGGCCTGGGCCCCGGTGCGGGTGTGCATCGCCGCCCAGCAGGAGTTCGGCAACGAGGCGCTCGGCCGCCTCTACACCGCGCTCGGCACCCGCATCCACAACCGCGGCGAGGGCCGCACCCCCGAGGCGGTCCTCGGCGCCCTTGAGGACGCGGGCCTCCCGGCGCGCCTGGCGGAGGCCGGGGACACCGACGCCTACGACGACGCCCTGCGGATATCGCACAAGGAGGGCATCGAGAAGGTCGGCCAGGAGGTCGGCACCCCGATCATCTCGGTGCCGGGTCCGGACGGGGCCGAGGTGGCCTTCTTCGGCCCGGTCGTCACCCCCGCCCCCAAGGGCGAGGCGGCGGCCAGACTGTGGGACGGCACCCTGCTGGTGGCCGGGACCCCGGGCTTCTACGAGCTCAAGCGGACGCGGACGGAGGGGCCGCGCTTCGACTGAGCCCGCCGACGGGTCGCGGCCGGGCACGAGGTCCCTTACTGTCCCGATATGGGCCAGACCGACCTCTCCCGGCCGCTCGGCCGTCGCGGCGGCTGGGCCGAGGCGGAGCCGCCGTGCGACAACGCCGCCTACGCGGAGCTGCCCGTACGTCCGTACGACTTCCTGACCCTGGCCGTGTGCCGGACCCTGCCGCCGCTGTGGTCGCTGCTCGGGCTGCGGCGCGCGGCGGGCATGATGCGGCACTACCTGCGCGGGACGGGGTCCCCCTGCCGGGTGGACGCCGAGGCGCTGCTGGCCCTGCCGGCCATGCGGGCGGCCGTGGACGCCCAGCTGGAGCGCTGGCGCACCGAGGCGCTGGAGCGCTGGCGCACCGGCCCGGGCGGGGTGGCCGCGTACCCCGCGGACAGCGGCTGGCGCGACGCGCTGATCACCCGGCGGGTGCACACCGACTGGTGGCTCGCGCTGCGCTGCGTGGAGTTCCGGCTGACGGGGACGGTGCGGGTCGCCGCGGACGGCACGCCGGCGGTCGACTACCGCGTCGCCGTGGAGAAGGCGTGGAACTTCGACCGCGGCGGCTCGGAGTGCGGTGTTCCGTTCACCCCCTTCGCCCGGCTGCACGAGACGGGGCTGGCACGGGAGTTCACGGTTTCCGGCGAGGCCTTCGGGCATGCCTGAGGGCTTTGGCCGCGCCCCGTAAGGGGCGCGGGGCTGTTTACATTTGCGGCTCCGCCGCGTGGGCGCGACAAGCCACGACGCACCCGCAGTCGACGTCCCGGGGCTGCGCCCCTTACGGGGCGCGTAACGAAGAGGAGAGGCCCCGTGCGCCACAGGCGCACGGGGCCTCCGCCTGCCGCGTGAAGGGTGAGAAGACGATCACGAGCAGGCCGCATGAGGGGTGTTACGGGACCAGCAGGAGGTTCCCCCGCTCCTTCGCGGACGCGTAACGCCTCGCCACGTCCTGCCAGTTGACGACCTGCCACATCGCCTCGATGAAGTCCACCTTCTGGTTCTTGTACTGCAGGTAGAAGGCGTGCTCCCAGGCGTCGAAGACCAGGATCGGCACCGAGCCCTGGCCCACGTTGCCCTGGTGGTCGTAGACCTGCTCGACGATCAGGCGGCCGCTGATCGGCTCGTAGGCGAGGACGCCCCAGCCCGAGCCCTGCGTGGTGGCGGAGGCCTTGGTCAGCTGGGCCTTGAACTTGGCGAAGGAGCCGAAGGACTCCGCGATGGCGTCCGCGAGCTCGCCCACGCCGTCCTTGTCCAGCGGCTCGCCGCCGCCGTCGCCGGTCATGTTCTGCCAGTAGATGCTGTGCAGGATGTGGCCGGAGAGGTGGAAGGCCAGGTTCTTCTCCAGGCCGTTGATCGCACCCCACTGGTCCTTGTCGCGGGCCTCCGCGAGCTGTTCGAGGGTGTCGTTCGCGCCCTTGACGTACGCCGCGTGGTGCTTGTCGTGGTGCAGTTCGATGATCTTCGCGTCGATGACCGGCTGCAGGGCCGCGTAATCGTAAGGAAGTTCGGGAAGTGTGTAGATGGCCATGCCGAGCCCTCCGACGGCTTATTGCAATTAGCTTGCAGGTAGAAGCTATCAGCAGATGCCTCGGGAAAGCGGTGACGGGGGCGGCTTCGGTCCAAAGACGGAGGCGGGGTAGGTCCTGAAGATCAGGACCTACCCCGCCTCGGAAGAAGGGTCGGAGGAAGGGGATGTGCCGGGGCGTCAGTCGCGCTGCGCCCGGCCGGCCACCATGCGCTGGCGCAGGTATCCGACGGTCGCCAGCACCGCCACCAGGCCGGCTGTGGCGTACAGCTGGACGCGGGTGTCGTTCTCGCGCAGCATCAGGCCGAGCACGCCGAGGATGCCGGCCAGCGCCACCCAGGACAGCGCGGGGAAGGCCCACATGCGCACCACGAGCTTCTCGGGCGCCTCGCGCTCCAGCTTCCGGCGCATCCGCAGCTGGGTGGCGGCGATGAAGGCCCACACCGCCAGCACGGCCGCGCCCGTCATGTAGAGCAGCCACTTGAAGACGGTGTCCGGCCACCAGTAGCTCAGCAGCACGGCGAAGAAGCCGAAGGCGGAGGAGGCCAGCACGGTCAGCCGCGGCACCCCGTTGCTGACCTTGGCGAGGAAGCGCGGGCCCTCGCCGCGCATCACCAGCGAGTGGGACATCCGGGAGGCGCCGTAGATGTTGGCGTTCATCGCGGAGAGCAGCGCGATCAGGACGACCACGTTCATGATCTCCCCGGCGGCCGGGATGTCCAGGTGCTTCAGGACCGCGACGTAGGGGCCGTCGGTGCCCAGGGACTTCTCGGTCCAGGGGATCAGGGTGACGACGACGAGCATCGAGCCGACGTAGAACAGCGCGATGCGCCACATCGCCGTGCGGACCGCCTTGGAGACGCCCTTGACCGGGTGCTCGGACTCGGCCGCGGCGATGGTCACCGTCTCCAGGCCGCCGTAGGCGAAGACCGAGGCCAGCAGGCCCGCCTCCAGGCCGTTGGTCCCGTTGGGCAGGAAGCCGCCGTGGCCGGTGAGGTTGGAGGTGCCCGGGGCCGAGGTGCCCGGCAGCAGGCCCATGATGGCCAGGACGCCCAGCACCAGGAAGATGCCGATGGCGCCGACCTTCAGCGTGGCGAACCAGAACTCGAACTCGCCGAAGTTGCCGACGGCCGCCAGGTTCGTCCCGCAGAAGACGGCCATGAAGAGCAGCACCCACATCCAGGAGTGGGTGGCCGGGAACCACTTGACCATGATGGCCGCCGCGCCGATCGCCTCGACGGCGATGCCCACGCACAGCTCCACCCAGAACATCCAGCCCGCGGTGAAGCCGGCCCAGGGTCCGATGGCGCGCTCGGCGTGCACGGAGAAGGTGCCCGAGGCCGGGTTGGCCGCCGACATCTCGCCCAGCATCCGCATCACGAGCATCACCAGCAGTCCGGAGACGGCATAGGCGAGCACGATGCCCGGGCCCGCGGCGGCGATGCCGGCGCCGGAGCCGACGAAGAGTCCGGCACCGATCACGCCGCCGAGGGCGATCATCGACAGATGGCGCTGCTTCAGCCCGTTCGACAGGCCGCTTTCCGTGCCCGGGGGCTGTTCGGCGGCCCCTGCCGAGGGGGAGGCCGCGGGTATACCGGTCATGTTCGTGTCTGTCCCCGTGAGATGAGAGCTGAACGGTCCAGGATCGGTCAGCAGCTGAAAAGTGGCCTCAGTGTGGAGGTCATGTTCGCTCAGGACAACACTTGTCACACGGCTGTCCGATATTCAGACGGAGGAGTTACCGCGCGTAGCTGACGTATCGCCAGAAGCGATGCTTTGTGGCCCTAAATCCGGTGACCGTCATCCGGCCCGGCGCAGCCGGAGCTCCCGCAGCCAGGAGACCGCCAGCACCGCGCCCGTCGCCGCCGCCGACCACAGCAGCTGCGGCCGGGCGTCGTCGTCCGTGAGCATCAGCACCAGCACCGCGGCCATGCCGACCAGCGCCGCCCAGGTCAGATAGGGGAAGCACCACATGCGCAGCGACAGCCGCTCGGGCATCTCGCGCTCGATGCGCGGCCGCAGCCGCAGCTGGGAGACCGCGATCAGGCCCCAGACGAAGAGCAGGACGGAGCCCACCGCGTTGAGCAGATAGCGGAAGATCGAATCCGGCCACTCCAGGTTGAGGACGACCGAGGCGAAGCCGAACGCGACCGAGGCGAACACCGCGCGCCGCGGCACCCCGCCCTTCGAGACCTTCAGCAGCGCCCGCGGCGCCTCGCCGCGCTCGGCCAGCGAGAAGACCATCCGGGACGAGCCGTAGAGGTTGGCGTTGAGCGCGGACAGCAGCGCCACGAACACCACGATGTTCATGATCTGCCCGGCCCCCGGCACCCCGATGTGGCCGAGCACGGCCACGTACGGGCTCTGCCCGGGCTTCTGCGAGTTCCAGGGCAGCAGGGTGACGATGACGAGCATCGAACCGACGTAGAAGAAGAGGATGCGCCAGACCGCACTGCGCACCGCCCGGCCCACCGCGCGCGCCGGGTCGTCGGACTCGGCGGCGGCGATCGTGAGGACCTCCAGCCCGCCGAAGGCGAAGACCACGGTCAGCACACCGGAGATCACCCCGCTCCAGCCGTTGGGCAGGAAGCCGCCCTGGCCGGTCAGGTTCGCCATCCCCACGGCGTGGGTGTCCGGCAGCAGACCGAAGATCGCCAGCAGGCTGAGCGCGAGGAAGAGCACGATCGCGCCGACCTTCAGGGCGGCGAACCAGAACTCGAACTCGCCGAAGTTCTTCACCGCGGCCAGGTTGGCACTGGTGAAGACGGTCATGAAGAGCAGCACCCAGGCCCATTGCGGCACCGCCGGCAGCCAGCCGTGCGCGATCTGCGCGGCGGCCGTGGCCTCCACGGCGAGCACGATCACCAGCAGGAACCAGTACAGCCAGCCCACCGTGAACCCGGCCCAGCGGCCCAGCGCCCGCTCCGCGTGCACCGAGAAGGCGCCGGAGGAGGGCATGGCGGCGGACAGCTCGCCGAGCATCCGCATCACCAGCATCGCCAGGGCACCGGCTATCAGGTACGAGACGATGATCCCGGGCCCCGCCACGGCGATGCCGGCACCCGAGCCGACGAAGAGCCCGGCGCCGATCACCCCGCCCAGGCCGAGCATCGTCAGATGGCGTTGCTTCAGCCCCGCGGACAGCGGTTCTTTCTCGCCGGCGAGGGTCTCGCCGGCCGGAGGTGCGTCGTGCATGGGGCGCTCGTGCTCTCGTCAGGTGTCGGTTCGCTCGTTTTAACCAGGACTTACACAGTCTCCTGAGCGCACTGTTTGCGCCAAGCTCCGCGGGGTTCCAGGTGACGAGCATCACGCCGGCCGGTGCGAGCGCCCGTCGAGCACGCCCCGAGGAGCATGTGGGAGTACGGAACCGCCAAGCAGCGTGCGCGGGGTTTGTCACCGGCGCACGGTGTCACGGGAACGGATGCTCGACTAACGTCACGGTGTCCTTACTCTTTGTCGATTTCCCTGAGCGGAGTACCGATGGCCACCGCCGCCACCCTGCCCCGGACCGGTACGGTCCTCGCCGATCTGCTCCCCGCGTCCGCCGCGGGCCGGGCCCGCGTCCGCGACGCCGCCCTCGTCCTCGGCGGTGCCGCCCTCACCGGCGTGGCCGCGCAGCTCGCGGTCCCCGTCCCCGGCTCCCCGGTCCCGGTCACCGGCCAGACCTTCGCCGCCCTGCTCGTCGGCACGGCCCTGGGCGCCCGCCGGGGCTTCCTGTCGATGGCGCTGTACGCGGTCGCCGGCATCGCGGGCATGCCGTGGTTCGCCGAGGCCCGCTCCGGCGTGGCCTTCCCCTCCTTCGGCTACGTGCTCGGCATGCTCCTCGCCGCCACCGTCGTCGGCGCCCTGGCCCGCCGCGGTGCCGACCGCTCCGCGCTGCGCACCGCGGGCACCATGGCCCTCGGCACCGCGATCATCTACGCGGTCGGCGTCCCCTACCTCGCGCTGGCCACCCACATGTCGCTGTCCGCGGCCGTGGCGGCGGGCCTGACCCCCTTCCTCATCGGTGACGCGCTGAAGGCCGCCCTGGCGATGGGCGCGCTGCCGACGGCGTGGAAGCTGCTGCACCGCCGCGGCTGACCTCTCCTCTTCTCTTGTGGGCCGGGCCCGCACCCCGAACCGGGGTGCGGGCCCGGACTGTTGACGGGGCCCCTCAGCGGCGCCCCTGCCGGCGCGCGGCGAGCCAGAGGCCGGTGCCGCCCGCCGCCAGCAGGGCGGCGCCGAGGGCACCCGCCACCGGGAGGTCCGACGGGGCGCCCGTGCGGGCGAGTTCGCCGGGATCGTCGCTCGTGGCGGGGGCGGGGTGCGACGGGACGACGTCCTTGCCGGGGTGACTGCCGTACGGGCCCGGGGCCTTGGTGCCGCCCGTGCTCGGCGGGGCCGAGGCCGAGGGGGCCTCGGACGGCGAGTCGGACGGTGCGCCGGTGGGCGAGGCGGACGGCGCGGAGGGCGTCCCCGAGGGCACGTTCTTGGTGCCCAGCAGCAGCGGCGTGTCCGGTGCGTCGGCGCTCGGGTCCGTGGTCCCGAAGTGCACGGGCCCCTGCTGCCACAGCAGTGTCTTGGTGCCGCTCAGCGTCACGGGGAGGCAGATCTGGCCGGTGTCCGCCAGGTCGAAGTCCGCGGACACGCGGTACGTGCGGCCGGCGCCCGCCGCGAGTTTCCCGACGGGGCAGGCGAATCCGCTGTTCGCATCCGGCGGGAGCTGTCCGGCCGGAATCGCGGAGCAGCCCTCCACGGACTTCACGCGGAGCCCCTTGAATCCGACGACGTCCATGGTGACGTCGCCGGTCTCCTTGGCCCCGCCATTGCGCACGGTGGCCGTCAGACTGGTGTTCCCCGACTTCCTGTTCACCGATATCCGCTGCGGCAGCTCCGTGCTGACTTTGCTCCCGGCGGGTGCGCTGGGCCCCGGGCTCCCGCCCTGGCTGCTGCCCGGTGTCGGCTCGGCGACGGATGCCCCCGCCGGCCACAGCAGTGCCACCGGCACGGCCGCCGCCGTCGCGGACCACCGCCACCGATTACTTGAGAACATTTTGGCTCCCCCCTGTCTTCGTCTCCTGCGAAGGCATTTGAATAGGTACCACAAGATTCCGACGTCCGAGGGGTGCGGAAAAATAATTCCGTAATGGGGGCGGGCCTGGTGGGAATTTCGAGTGGTGAGATGCAGGGGCGCCTTGTGGTGGGGCGATACCGGCTGCTGGAATTGATCGGGCGCGGCGGAATGGGGCGGGTGTGGCGTGCCACGGACGAGATGCTCGACCGGCGGGTGGCGGCCAAGGAGATACGCATCGACGGCCTCATGGGGGAGGGGAGCGCCGTCCAGCGCGAGCGCAGCCGGCGCGAGGCCCGTGCCACGGCCCGCATCGACCATCCCAACGTCGTCCGCGTCTACGACGTGGCCGAGGAGAACGACCGGCTGTGGATCGTGATGGAGCTGGTCGACGGCCGCTCCCTGGAGCAAGTGCTGCGCCACGACGGCCCGGTGGGACCCCGCGAGGCCGCCCGGATCGGCCTCGGCCTGGTCCGCGCCCTGCGCGAGGTGCACGCGGTCGGGGTGCTGCACCGGGACATCAAGCCCGGGAACGTCCTGCTCACCGCGCGCGGCCGGGTCGTCCTCACCGACTTCGGCATCGCGGCCGTGCAGGACGCCGCGGCCCTGACCATGGCCGGCACCCTCGTCGGCTCCCCCGACTACATGGCGCCCGAGCGCATCGAGGGCCGCGAGCAGGGCCCGCCGTCGGACCTGTGGTCGCTCGGTGCGACCCTCTGCGCGGCGGTCGCCGGCCAGTCGCCCTTCGCCCGGGCGACGACGCTGGCCACCCTGCACGCCGTGCTCTACGAGGAGCCGGAACTCCCCCCGGAGGCGGGCCCGCTGCGGGAGTTGCTGTCCGGGCTGCTGCTCAAGGACCCGGGCGGCCGTCCCGCGCTCGACGGGGTGGAGGAGACCCTGGCGGCCGTCGGCGCACCGCCGCCCCCGGAGCCCGTCCCGCACCCGCCGACCGCGGTCACCGCCCAGCCGCCGCCCGCACCGGACGCGGTACCGGAAGTGGCGCCGGAGCCCGCGCAGGACGAACTCCCGCCGCGCCCGCGCGCGTACCGCAGGGCCGCCCTGCTCGCGGCGACCGCGGTGGTGGCCGTGTCGGTCGTGGTCGGCGCGGTGCTCCTGGCCCTCCAGGGCTCGTCGGACGGGGGCGGCGGCGCCGCGGGCTCCCGGTCGGCGTCCTCGTCGCCGTCGGACGTCCGCCGCACCGAGGACGGCTTCAGCTGGGCCCCGCCCGCCGGCTGGAACCGCACGGAGAAGAGCCCGAGCGACATCAGCTACGCCGCGAAGGACGGCACCATGGAGATCTCCGCGAGCCAGGCCCGTACGACGGAGGCCGTGGTGACCCACTGGCAGCGCGACGAGGAGAACTTCCACGGCATCACCGGCTACCGCAAGATCCGCCTGGAGCCCACGACGTTCCGCGGCAACTCCGCGGTGATCTGGGAGTACACCATCCCGCAGGCCGGCACGCCGTGGTACGGGCGACAGCTCGGCTTCGAGAAGGGAGGACGGACGTACCAGGTGAACGTCTGGTACCAGGACTCCGCGGAGACGGCCGCACTGGACGTCTACGCGCGCGTGAAGGCGTCCTTCCGCACGGGGTGACGACGGCAGCGCCCCGTCAGGGGCGCGGGGCTGTTTCTCCCCCAGCTACCGCTGGGAGGTACCCCCAGCGGCTCCGCCGCGTGGGCGCGACCAGGCGCCCCGTAAGGGGCGCGGGGAACTGCGCGACCAGCCCCCACCGGCCCTCAGCCGACGCACCACCCCAGGGGTCCGGGGCGCAGCCCCGAGT
>NZ_JBSFWU010000156.1:0-11909 GCF_053594995.1 Streptomyces sp. NPDC002536 | reverse complement strand
CAGCCGCGGCACCCCGTTGCTGACCTTGGCGAGGAAGCGCGGGCCCTCGCCGCGCATCACCAGCGAGTGGGACATCCGGGCCGTAGGGGCGCGGGGAACTGCGCGACCAGCCCAAGACGGCCCGCAGTCGACGACGAAACCGTCTACTCGTCGTCGTCCTCGTCATCCAGCCGCGCCAGCCACGTCGCCAGACGTTCCACCGGCACCTCGAAGTCCGGGTTGAGGTCCACGAACGTGCGGAGCTGCTCGGCGACCCAGCCGAGGGTGACCTCGTCCTCGCCCCGCCGGTTCTCCAGCTCCTCGATGCCGCGGTCGGTGAAGTACAACGCACACTCCATCAGTGATGACGCTTTACGGGTAGAGCCCCAGGATAGGTCCCGACTAGCCTGCTGCATCATCGCGGCTAGCGGGGGGTGGGACGCGTGGCTCAGGGGATCACTCAGGTCCGGCTGGACGACGGCACCGTCGTCTGGGCACGGATCACGGATGCGCACGAGCTCGACGAGGACGCGGCGGAGGACGGCGGCTACGCCGACTCCAGCGCCGTGAGCAGGGTCGCCGAGATGACCGACGGCCTGTCCGACGTCGTCCGCGGCGTCGTCGGCTCGCTCCGCATGGGCCTCGCGGCAGCGGCCCCGCAGGAGGTCGAGGTCGAGTTCGGGATCGAGCTGTCGGCCAAGGCCGGCAAGGTCATCAGCCTGCTCGCGGACGGCGAGGGCCGGGCGTCGATCACGGTGCGGCTCACCTGGAACCAGGCGGAACGAGCGGAGCTCGCCGCCGCGACCCCGGTTGCTCCTTGAGCGCCTGGGACGGACCCGCGCGCCGGTCGGTCGTACGCATTTCCGCGCCGGGCGGCGGGTATGAGCGAAGCGGCACCGGGTTCTGGGGCAGTGGCTTCTTCATCGCGCCCGGGTGGGTGCTGACCTGTGCCCATGTCGTGGGAAACGGGGGTGGCGGCGTGCTCGGCGGCAGTACGGCCATCGGCATCACCGACGCGGACGAGCACACCGTGCAGGGCCGCGTCGCGCTCGTGCTGCCCGTGCCGGCCGACCCCGCGTCCCCGCCCCGCCGCTGGCCCCTGCCGGACCTGGCCCTGGTGGAGGTGGCGGGGGCGGACGACGCCGAGTGCCTCTGGCTGAGCGACCGTTCGACGATCGTCCCGGCCCCGGTCAGCCTGCACGGCTGGTCGCTGGAGACGGGCGAACTGGCCCTGCGCTTCGGCGTGGGCACCGCGACCGGCGGCGACGGCAGCGAGGGCAACGCGATGCTGCTGCGCGGCGAGATCCCCGTGGCCGGCTGCTCGGGCGGGCCCGTGGTGGACACCGCCCGCGGGGCGGTGATCGGGGTGAGCAAGGGCCGCGGCAAGGACACCGCGGGCCTGGCCGTGCCCATCACGGCGCTGCGCCGCATCGCCGACGACGCCCCGGGCCGCAGCCTGCTGCACTCCGTCGTGCGGGCCCACGACCGCCACCACTTACGGCGCTACCGCACCCTCGGCATGCGCAGCTGGACGGGCCTGCAGCAGGGCCGGCGCCTGCACGCGGCCGACAGCTTCACCCCGGTGCTGCGTGCCCATCTCTTCGCCCGGCTCGCCGAGTTGCCGCCGCCCGGCACGCCCGCCGAGGTCATGGCGCTGGTGGACCGGGCCAAGCGCCGGGTGATCCAGGGCCCGTACCAGCCGGGGGTCGAGCACGACCCGCGCAGCTGGCGCGAGGGCGTGGGCCTGCTCTACGACCTGCGCGGCGACGACGGCGACGGCGGCGAGGCGGGCCGCGGTCCCGGGCGGGACCTGGAGCTGGAGGCCGTGCTGCTGTACGCGGCCCTGGTGGTGGCGGAGCTGGGCCGGCCGGGGCGGCCGGGTCCGCCGGTGGACGTGCAGTTGCTGCGCGACGTCAGCGCCTGGCTGGAGAACCACGCCGAGCCGCTCACCGACGTCATACGGTGGGAGATCGACGACATCCTGCACGGCGGCGCGCCCGACGGCCCGGACGGGCCGGTGCCGCTCCGCCCGCCGCGGCCCGACGCCGTCGACCTGGGCAAGCGCCCGGCGCGGCCCGTCGAGCCGGCCGCCTCCCCGGCGCGCGCCCGCGCCGATGTGATCGTCGAGGTCGACCCCGTGCTCTACGGCAGCCGCTACCCCTGGCGCGTCAAACTCCTGCTGGAGGACGACCTGGTGACCCCGCTGAAATCCGACGAGGAGGGCGTCTCCCGGTCCGAGCTGCGCGAGGTGCTGCGCGAGCCGATCGCCCAGGCGCTGAGCCTGGGGGACGTGGGGGAGCATCTGGCCGCCCTGCACGTGGTGTTGCCGCGCGAGCTGTTCGACGAGCCGCTCGACTCCTGGCAGTTGACCCCGCCGGGCCGCGCCGCCTCGGGCATCGACCCGCACACCATGCCGCTGGGGCAGCGCCGGGTGGTCGTCGTGCGCGACCGGCGCCGCCGCGACTTCCCCGCGATCCCGGAGTGGCGCCGGCGCTGGAAGGCCGCGGCCTCGGGCCCGATGACGGCCGTCTCGCTGCGCAAGGAGGTGCCGGAGCCGGGCCACGACAGCCCGCGCCGGGAGACCGGGCACGCGACGTACCGGAGGCTGTCGTTCGCGGCCGACACGGCGGTGCCGGTCTACTGCGGCGAGGTGGCCGCGGGCGCGGGGGCCACCGCGATGGAGGCGGCGCTGGCCGCCGGGCACGCGGTGGCGATCTGGCGGCGCTGCGCCCCGGACCACCACGACTGCGCCGACTTCCACGCCCAGGTGTCCCGGCTGGTGAGCGAGGCCGGCTCGGCCGAGGGGCTGCACCACCGGATACGCGAACTCCGCATCGCCTGCGGGGATCCCGACGAGACGGACCCCGGGGCGCAGTGGGCGCAGTCGATCGCCCTGCTCTTCGACTCGCCGGACCATCCGCCGCTGCCCGACACGCCGTTGTACGCCCCCGGCACGTGGCCCGGGGCGTCGTGATGGCGGTGCGCGCGGCTCCGGCGGCCGGTACCTTCGTCCGGGGAACGGCGCCGGCCCATCGGACACCCCTGAGGTCACCACCAGCCGTGAGGAGCCACGCGTGAACGATTGGCGCATCTACCGAGGGGCGGGCCTGCCGCACGACGGGATCCGGCGGCTGCCGCCGCCCCCGCCCTGGCGGGACTTCGCCGCGACGGCGCCCGACGCGGGGGCCGGCACCGATCCCAGCGCCGCACGCCGGCTCGGGGTGCTGCGCCGGCTCGTGGAGAACCACCACCCGCGCCCCGAGGAGGTCGAGGCCGTCAACGCCGCGCTCTACCTGCGCCGCCCGCTGCTGGTGACGGGCAACCCGGGCACCGGCAAGTCGACGCTGGCGCACGCCGTGGCCTACGAGCTGGGCCTGGGACGGGTGTTGCGCTGGCCCATCGTCAGCCGCTCCACGCTGCGCGACGGGCTCTACCACTACGACGCCATCGCCCGCCTCCAGGACGTCCAGCTGGAACGGGCCGGGGGCGAGGGCGGGGAGCGGCGCTCCATCGGCTCGTACGTCCGCCTGGGCCCGCTCGGCACGGCCCTGCTGCCGGCCGGGCAGCCGCGCGTCCTGCTCGTCGACGAGCTCGACAAGAGCGACCTGGACCTGCCCAACGACCTGCTCAACGCCCTGGAGGAAGGGGAGTTCCACCTTCCGGAGCTGGAGCGGATCGCCGACCGCGAGCCCGAGGTCGAGGTGCTGACCGACGACGGCGGGCGGGCCGCGATCCAGGGCGGGCGGGTGCGCTGCACCACCTTCCCGCTGATCGTGCTCACCTCCAACGGCGAACGCGACTTCCCCGCCGCCCTGTTGCGGCGCTGCATCCAGCTCGACCTCAAACCGCCCGGCGAGGAGCAGCTGACCGCGATGGTGCGGGCGCACCTGGGGGACGACGCCGTGACCGACGGCGACGCCCTCATCCAGCGCTTCCTGGACCGCGAGCCGGGCGAGGTCATCGCCGCCGACCAGCTGCTGAACGCCCTCTTCCTCACCCAGCACGCGCCGCGCACCGAACGGGTCACGCGGGACCGGCTCGCCGAAATGCTGATGCAGCCACTCGACCGTCCGAGGTGATGAGATGACGGCGCCGCCCCCCGAGCAGCCGCTGGGGCAGCTGGTCGCCCGGCTGCGGGCCGCGTCCTGGGAGCTCACGGCGGAGGAGCTCGCGGATGCGGTGTGGCTGGCCCAGTGGACGGGCCCGGACCCCGCGGAGCCGGGGCACCGGTCGGACACGGAGACGGAGCCGCCGCGCCCGGCGTTCGCCGACGGCAGTGTGCACAGGGCCGTCGACGACCCGGTGACCCGCCCGTCCGGGCCGGACGGCGGTGAACCGCCGGCGGACCCGTCCGGCGCGTCGCGGCTCGCCGAACGCACCGGTCCCGTCCAGCTGTACGCCGCCCGCGGCGGCCGTACCGGCGGCGGCGTCGACGCCTTTCCGATACGGGTCCCGATGGCCGCCTCGCTGCCCGGGCTGCTCGGCCTGCAGCGTGCGCTCCGGCCGCTGCGGGGCTACCGGCCGGCGGCGGCGCGCGCCCGGGGGCCGCTGGACGAGGACGCCACCGCCGAGCGCGGCGCCTGCACCGGCGTCCTGCACCCCGTCTTCCGGCGGGGCGGGCGGCGGGCGGCGTCCATGCAGCTGCTGATGGACGCCTCGCCGTCCATGGCGGTCTGGGATCGGATGCTGGAGGAACTGCGCCAGACCTGCGCCCAGTTGGGCGTCTTCCGGGACGTCCAGGTGCGCTATCTGCACCGCGCCGACGACGGCACGCCGCTCGTCGGCACCTCGGCCTCGTCCGCCGCGGCGCGCCGTCAGCGGCCGCGGCCCGCCGACCAGTTCCGCGACCCCACCGGGCAGCGGCTCACGCTCGTCGTCAGCGACTGCGTGGGGCCGCTGTGGCAGGAGGGACGGGCGCAACGGCTGCTGCACCACTGGTCGCTGACCTCGCCGCTGGCCGTCGTACAGCCCCTGCCGCCACGGCTGTGGCCGCGGACGGCGCTGCCCGCGGGAGGCGGGACGCTGGTGCGCGACCCCGGGCCCGGCGGCCGGCTGGGCTTCGCGTCCGAGGGCTACGGCCCGCTGCCCGGCCCCGGCGCGCTGCCGGTGCCCGTGCTGCTGCCCACGCGCGAGGCGCTGGGCAGCTGGGCGCGGCTGCTGTCCGGCCCCGGCCGGACGACCGTGCACGGCGCCGCGGGCTGGCTGCTGCCGGACCACCCGGCCCGGCCGGTGCCGCCCGGGTGCGCCGGCCGCGATGCCGACCAGCTGCTCCGGACGTTCCGGGCGGGCGCCTCGCCCGGGGCGCTGCGACTGGCCGTGCACCTGGCCGCCGTTCCGCTGACACTGCCGGTGATGCAGGTGGTGCAGCGCGCGATGCTGCCCGACACCGGCCCCATGGAACTGGCCGAAGTCCTGCTCAGCGGGCTGCTGCAGCGCCTCCCCGACCCGCGGGACGACGCCTTCCCCGGCCTGGACGCGGCCTCGTACTGGTACGAATTCGCGGACGGCGTGCGGGAGATGCTGCTGCGCACCCTGGACCGCAGTGCGGCGGCGCTGGTGCTCAAGCACTGCTCGGAGTACGTGGAGCGGCACTTCGGCAAGGGCGCGCGCAACTTCGCCGCCCTCGCTGCCGCCCAGCTCTCAGGCGCGCAGCTCACGGTGCCGGACCCCGGGCGGCAGCTGCCGGGGGCCGCGGAGCCCGAGCTGTTCGCGGAGGTCCCCGCCCGCGTGGTGCGCTGGTACCGGCCCGTGCCGGTGGGCAGCGGCCCCGTGGGCGAGGCGGAACGGCTGCTGCGCCTGTGGCGGGTCCAGGCCGACCCGACCCTGCTGCACCGCGCCCG
This sequence comes from Streptomyces sp. NPDC002536, assembly GCF_053594995.1. Classification (NCBI taxonomy): domain Bacteria; kingdom Bacillati; phylum Actinomycetota; class Actinomycetes; order Kitasatosporales; family Streptomycetaceae; genus Streptomyces; species Streptomyces sp. NPDC002536. Next base: position 6,090 of record NZ_JBSFWU010000156.1, on the reverse strand, counting down.
CACCCTGGCGGCCCCTGCGGCCGGTGCCCCGCTCGGCGGCGAGGGGGACGTCGACGGCATCCGGGCCAGGATCGTGCTCGGCGAGGTGCTGCTGGCCCTGGCGGGCACCGAGTCGGTGCGGGGCGACGCGCAGGCGTGCCGCAGCGTGCTGGAGGAGGCCGTCGACCTGCTGGACGAGGTCCACGGCCACACCCCCACGGGCAGCCCCCGGCACACGGAGGCGGCCCTGGAGCTGGCCGCGGCGCACCACGCCTGCTGGAAGCAGCACGGCGGCGACGACCACCTGCTGACCGCCGCCCGCATACTCCGCGCCCTGCCCGGCGGCCGCCCGGTCCGCCACCTGCGCCTGGGCCGCGTCCTGCTGGACCTGGGCGCGGCGCACGCGGACGAGGCCGCCGCCGAACTCCGCATCGCCTGCGACCTCCTGGACACCACGGAGGCCCCGGACGGCCGGCGCTGCGCGGCCCTGCTGGACCTGGCCCGTGCACTGCGCCTGGCACAGGCCCCCGCGCCGGAGACCCTCGCCGTCCTGGCCCGCGCCGCGGACCTGGCCACGGACGACCTCCAGCGGCTGACCTGCCTGACGGAACAGGCCCGCGCGCACGACGCCGCCGGGGCGCCGGCGGAGTCGGACGAGGCCTATGCGGCGGCGGTCGCCCTGACGGACCGGCACAGCGTGCAGCGCTGCGAACTCCTCACGGAATGGGGGGAGTCCCTGCTGCGCCGGGCCTCGGCCGAGGCGCCTCCGCCTTCGCCGCCCCGCGGCCCGGACCTGTCGACTCCTCCGCACGGCACGCCGGTGACGCCGCTGCCGGTCACTGCCGAGGAGCCTGCCGATCCCGGGCAGGGGGAGATGCAGGGGGAGACGGTCGCCCGGGCCGAGGCCGTGCTGCGGGAGGCGTTCGCCATGAGCCCGGGGCGGTCGCCGCTGCTGTCGCGGACGCAACTGCTGCTCGGGCGGGCGCTGGTGCTCCGGTTCGGGCGGCAGGGGTTCCTGCCCGACCTGTACGAGAGCTGTCACCTGCTGGAACAGGCCGCACGGCGCGCGCCGGACGGGCTCACCCGGGCCGAGGCGTGGCTCGAACTCGGCGAGGCGCGGCTGGCGTTGGCCGCGCGCGGAGCGGTGCCGCAGGCCGACGCGGCCGCGGCGTTCGCGTCCGCCGCGGGGGAGGCCCGCACCGAGGAGGCGTACCTGGTCGCGGCCCGGGCCGCCCACCGGTACGGCACGGTCCTGGAGGGCATGGGGCTGCACCGCTCCGCCCTCACCGCCTACCGCGACGCGCAGCGCGCCTGGCACGAACTCACCGACCGGCTGGCCGAGGTGCCGTGGGACGAGGTCGAGGCCAACCGGAACAGCATCCGGCGGCTCGAACGCGTTTCCGGATGACGGGGTCTGGGAAGAACCGTGCAGCCGCGGGGCCGTTCCGCGGCGGGCGGCAGGGAGGAGAAGAGGGTGCCGAAGCACGAGAGCGGAACGCTGCCGCTGCCCGACCTCACCGCGATGAGCCTGCGCTCGCTGCGTGCGGCGAGCACCGACCGGGACCCGGTGCTGGCGGCCGCCGTGGACCGTGCCCTGCAGCACCCGGCGGACCTGGGGGAGACCTGGTACTCGTGCGGTACCGAGGGCGGCCGGGCGCGCGGATGATGCCCGGCCTCCGGCCTGCCGGCCCGGCCCTGGCGCGCCTGGCCCGCACCCGGTCCGCCCACGGCGACGTCGTCCTGCTGCTCGGCGGGGTGCACAGCCGCCGCCTCGTGCTGCTCAAGTCCCTGCTCACCCGCCTGGAGCGGCACCCCGGCGCCGTGCCCGCCCCGGCCCGCCGACGCTTCGAGGAGCACTGGCGGTTGCTGGAGCAGGCCGAATCACTGCACCCCCACTCGGTGCGCCGCACCCTCGACTACCCGGCCGTGGGCCACTGGCTGGCCCGCACCCTCGTCGCCGCCGACGGCGAACAACTGGGCGGCCTCCTGGACCGGTTCGGAGCCGTCGCCGCCTCCGCCGCCCTGCGCGCGGGCACCGACTTCACCCTCGAACTGCCCGCCCCCGACGGCCTGCTGGCCCTGCCCGGCATCGGCCTGCTGGGCTGCGACACCCCCACGGTCCGCCTCACCGCCCGCGGCCCCGCGGCCCACCTGGCCCCCGGCCCCGTCCTGCACCGCGCGGCCGGCCGCGTGCACGGCAGCGGCACCGGCTGGCGCGGCCTGCGCCCGCTCCCCGGCAGCACCGGGTACCTGGACGACCTGGACCCGCACCGCGCCCCGCCCGGCGGCGTCGGCCACGCCGCCCTGCCCGCCGCCCCCCGCTCGGCCACCGCCGTCCAGCCCTGGCTGCCCCGCTGGCGCGCGGCCCTGGCCCTGCTGCGCTTCGCCGACCCGCTGCGCGCCGCGGAGACCACGGCCCTGCTGCGCTGCCTGGTGCCGCTCGCCCGCACCGGCCGTGAGGACGCGGTCCAGGTCAGCGCCACGCTCCGGGCGGCCCCCGGCTCGGTGCTCTGCACCCTGCCGGACACCGCGGAGGACCTGGCCGAGGTCCTCGTCCACGAGACCCAGCACAGCAAACTGGCCGTGCTCCACGACCTCGTACCGCTGCACCGGGCCGGCCCGCACGCCGTCCACCGGGTCCCCTGGCGCCCCGACCCGCGGCCCTTCGAGGGCGTGCTCCAGGGCACGTACGCGCACCTCGCGCTGGCCGATTTCTGGACCCGGGCGGCCCGCCGCGAGGGCCTCGCGCCCACGGTCCGGAGCGTCGCCGTGGCGCGCGGTGACGCCTGCCGCAGGCAGGTCGCGCAGGCCCTGCCCCTCCTGCTTGAATCCAGGGAACTGACGCCCGCAGGCCGGGAGTTCGCGGCCTGCATGCAGCAGCACCTGGTGTGCCTGGGGCGGTCCGTGGGTCCGTCCCCGACGATCTGCGGAACGTCACCTTCCAGTGACGTACGGTAATCTTGGGGCAAAGCCGGCCGCCGGCCGGAGCACCGCGACGGAACGAGGGAGACGGGCGATGGGCACGCAGCGGCAGGGTTCCGGCAGCGGTTCGGTGCAGGCCGGCGAGAGCTTCGTCGTCGTCTTCGCCGGCTTCCACCGGCCCTGGGGCACCTGGATCGCCCACCGTCTGGAGAGCCACGGCCACTCCGTCGTCCTGCACCGCTGGGACCCGCGCCGCGAGGTCCCGCTGGAGGACTACCTCGGCGACCTGCTGCTGCCCTCCGGCCGGATCCTGCTGGTGCTGGACGACTGGTTCTTCGCCCTCGGCCCGCGCCGCGAGGGCGAGTGGGCCGAGGCCCTGCGCGGCATCGTCGCCCTCAACGCCGACCGCTTCGCCGCCGTCAACCTCACCAACCGCCCCCTGCTGCCCGCCACCGTCGTCCTCAAGCCGGTCGAACTGTGGGGCGTGGGCGCCCAGGAGGCCGAGCGCCGGCTGCTCGGCCGCCTCGGCCTCCCCGCCGGCCCCGCCCGCCGCACCCTGCCCCCCGGCCCCGGCACCCGCTACCCCAACGACCCGCCGGCCGTCTGGGGCGAGATCCCTCGCCGCAACGCCCGCTTCACCGGCCGCGACGACCTGCTCAACGCCCTCCAGGAACAGCTGATGGACGCCGACCAGGGCACCGCCGTGTGCGCCCTGGTCGGCATGCCCGGCATCGGCAAGACCCAGCTCGCCGCCGAGTACGCCCACCGCTTCAGCTCCGACTACGACGTCGTCTGGTGGGTCAACTCCGACACCCGCGGCACCCAGCGCGAGCGCCTCGGCGAACTCGCCCCCGAACTCGGCCTGATCGCCGGATCCGAGCCCGGCGAGCGCATCCGCGCCGTCCACGAGGCGCTGCGCCGCGGCGACCCCTACCCCCGCTGGCTGCTGATCTTCGACGGCTGGGACGACCCGGAGGGCGCCGAGGACCTGCTGCCCGACGGCGCCGGCCATGTGCTGATCACCTCCCGCAACCGCCGCTGGGCCGAGGCCGGTGCCACCCCCGTGGAGATCCCCGGCTTCCAGCGCCACGAGTCCACCGGCTACCTGATGCGCCGCGCCCCGCGGATCACCGCGGAGGAGGCCGACGCCGTCTCCGTCGAGCTGGAGGACATCCCCCTCGCGCTCGTCCAGGCGGCCGCCTGGCTGGGCGAGTCCGACATGGACGTCGCCGACTACCTGCGCATGGTGCGCGACGGTGAACTCGCCGGATTCGCCGACCAGTCGGGCTTCGACAGCGTCCCGCGCTCCTCCCTCACCTCCTGGTCGATACTGATCAACCGGCTCCGCGAGGCCCAGCCCCACGCCGTCGAACTCCTGTCGCTGTGCACGTCGTTCGCCCCCGGCCGGATCCCCATCGGCCTCGTGCGGCACCTCCCGCCGTCCCAGCTGCCCGAGAGCCTCGCCTGGCTCGCCGGCGACCTGCCCAGCTGGACCCGCGCCCTCGACACCCTCGTCAGCTACTCCGTCATCAGCGCCCGCGACACCCGCACCGCCCTGGCCGGCGACCCCGGCCCCGAACAGGAGTCGGTGCACATGCACCGGCTCGTCCACGACATCGTCTCCCGCCTCACCGCCCCCGACGACCAGCGCGAACACCGTCGCGTCGTCCGCCGGATGCTCGCCGCCGCCGACCCCGGCAACCCCCAGGACAGCCGCCTGTGGCCGCGCTACGCCGAACTGCTGCCCCACCTGGAGCCCTCCGGCGCCCTCGCCAGCCACGACGCGGGCGTCCAGGAGACCGTCCTCAACCTGCTGCGCTACTGCTACCGCAGCGGCGAGTTCCGCCTCGGCGCCGAACTCGCCGAGAAGATCCGTACCCAGTGGTCCGAGATCTTCCCGTCCGAGCACCCGCGCATGCTCGACCTCACCACCCAGCAGACCAACATCCTGCGCGCCCACGGGGACTTCAGGACCGCCGGCGCACTCGACCGCGCCGTCCTCGAACGGCTGCGCTGCACCACCGGCGCCGAGCCCACCGCCCTGATGACCGCCACCAGCAACCTCGCCGCCGACCAGCGGCTCCTCGGCCAGTACGCCGAGGCCCTGCAGACGCAGCGCGAAGTCCTCGACACCGCCCTGCGGCTGCTCGGCCCCGACGACTACCTCACCCTCCTCGCCCAGCACAACCTGGGCCTCGGCCTGCGGCTGCTCGGCCGCTACGCCGAGGCGTACGACATCGACCTGGAGACCCTGCGCAAACGCGAGGCCCTGCTGCGCACCCGGCACGCCGCCACCCTCGTCTCCGGCCTCTCCTGCGCCCGCGACCTGCGCCTGATGGGCCGCTACGCGGACGCCCTGGCCCGCCAGGAACTGGTGGTCCGCATGCACATCCAGGTCCTCGGCCCGCAGCACCCGCAGACCCTGCGCGCCCGCCACAACCTGGTGCTCTGCGAACGGCGCGCCGGGACGCTCCAGGACGTCGGCGGCGCGATGGCCGGCCTGCTGGAGCAGCTGGAACAGGTCCACGGGCGCCGCCACTACGCCACGACGGCCTTCGTCGTGGACTACGGCAACTACCTGCGCGAGCACGGCGACCTGAGCCATGCGCGCGAGCTCATCCTGGAGGGCGACCAGGCCTTCCGCGAACTGCTGGGGCCCGCGCATCCCATCAGCACCGGGATGCAGTCCAACATGGGCCTCATCCTGCAGGCCGCGGGCGAACGGGCCGACGCCCTCACCCTCTTCGAGCAGGCGTACGCGGGCCTGGCGGCCACGCTGGGCCCGGAGCACCCCGCGGTCCTGGGCTGCGCCCTGAACGCGGCCGCCGGCCGCAACTTCAACGGCCGCCTGGACAGCGCCGAACAACTCAGCCGCGACACGTTGCGCCGGGCGCGGCATGCGCTCGGGCAGGACCATCCGTTCACGCTGTCGTGCGAGGTCGCCCTCGCAATGGATTTGCGGGGGCTCCGGCAGCACGAGGAGGCGGGGAAGGTGGAGGAGGACGCCCTCCAGCGCTTGACGCGCACCTTGGGTGCGCAGCACCCGCACACTTTGTCGGCGCGCCAACGGGTGCGCCCGTACTGGGACTTCGAGCCGTATCTGGGGTAAGTGCAGGCCGTCCTGGGCTGGTCGCGCAGTTCCCCGCGCCCCTGACGGGGCGCCCGTGTGCGGTTCCGCGCCCCGTCAGG
>NZ_JBSFWU010000155.1:0-12057 GCF_053594995.1 Streptomyces sp. NPDC002536 | reverse complement strand
GCGCGACCAGCCCCCACCGGCCTGCAGCCGACGCACCACCCCAGGGGTCCGGGGCGAAGCCCCGAGAACCTCGGCTGCGGGAGCGTCGTGGCTGAGCGCGCAGTTCCCCGCGCCCCTTCGGGGCGCCCCGAAAGGGAAATGTTGACGCGCCCCTGTCAATCCCCAGCGGAGCGTGGCACGCTGCGAACGGCACGGACCCCCACAGCAGAAGGAGTTCGCGTGAGACACTCCCGCCGCGCCACCTCCGGCGCCCTGCTCGCCGCCGGCGTCCTGGTCGGTGCAGGCGTCCAGGCCACCACGGCCGGCGCCGCCGCCCCCTCCTCCGCCGCCGTCCACACCGGGGCGAGCACGCCCGCCGCACAGCAGCGGACCGCCGCCTTCTGGACCCCCGAACGGATGCGCACGGCCACCCCGCTCGACCTGATCACGGCCGACCCGGGCGCCCTCAAAGCCCCGCAGCACCGCGGCGCGCACACGGCCGTCGCGCCCACCCGGCCCTCGGTGCGGGTGACGTCCTTCCCGCAGTCCGGGGGACCCTGGACGGGCGGCGGCGCCGTGGTCAAGACCTCGGGCCGGGTGTTCTTCACCTTCCAGGGCCGCACCGCATCCTGCTCGGGCGACGCCATCACCAGCAAGAACGCCAGCACCGTGATCACCGCCGGGCACTGCGTCAAGTACCAGGGCAGCTGGCACACCAACTGGACCTTCGTCCCCGGCTACCACGACGGCCAGGCGCCCTACGGCACTTGGACGGCCGCCAAGACGCTGTCCACGCCGCAGTGGTCGGCCAGTGAGGACATGAACTACGACGTCGGCCTCGCCGTCGTCGCCCCGCTGGACGGCAAGAAGCTCACCGACGTCGTCGGGGCACAGGGCCTGGAGTTCAACGGCGCCTACAACAAGCCCATGTACTCCTTCGGCTTCCCCGCCGCGGCACCCTACGACGGCACCAAACTCATTCACTGCAGCGGGGATTCGTCCCAGGACTTCCTCCTCACCAAGGACCACGGGCTCGGCTGCAACATGACGGGCGGCTCGAGCGGCGGCCCCTGGTTCACGTCCTTCGACGAGTCCTCCGGCACGGGCCTGCAGGCCTCGGTGAACAGCTTCGGCTACACGTTCCTGCCGAACACGATGTTCGGGCCGTACTTCGGGGACGAGGCCAAGGCCGCCTACGAACAGGCCGAGTCGACATCCTGACCCGCCGGTCCCCGCTTCACTCGTGCGGCACCACCGCGACCGGGCACGCCGCATGGTGCAGCACCGCGTGGCTGACCCGGCCCAGCTGGAAGCCCACCCGGCTGCGGTGCCGCACGGCGCCGACGACCAGCAGGTCCGCCGTGGCCGAGGCCTCGACCAGCACCTTGTGCGCGGGCCCCTCGGTCGTCGTGCGCCGCACCGGGACGGCCGGATGCTCGCGGGCCGGGCCTGCCAGGGCCTCGTCGAGAGCGGCCAGGGCCCGTTCCTCGTTGCGGTGCGTCGAGTCGTTCCCGGGCGGGTGCCGGGAGCAGCGCCAGGCCCGGACCGCCTCCAGCTCGCAGTGCCGCAACCCGGCCTCGTACAGCGCGAAGCGCACGGCGGCCGCGCACTCCTCGGCGTCGCCCACGCCGACCAGGACCCGTCCGCACTCGCCGCGGACGGTGCGCTGGCCGCCGCGCACCACGATCACCGGACAGTGGGCGCGGCCCGCCAGCGAGAGGCCCACCGAGCCCAGCAGCAGCCCGGCCAGGGCTCCCCGGCCAGAGGCCCCGGTGACCAGGGCGGCGGCCTGGTGCGCCTCCTCCAGCAGGGCGCTCACCGCGTCGTCCGGGACGACCACGGCGTCCACCGCGACGTCCGGGGCGCGCAGCTCGGCGCGGTGCCGGGCGGCCGCGACCACCTGGTCCGCCATCCCGGCGTCCTCGGGGCGGTCGGGGCCGAAGGCGGGCGCCGAGCCCTCGTAGCGCTCCCACAGCGACGCGTAGATCACGCGCAGGGGGACCTCCCGGCGGGCGGCCTCGTCGACGGCCCAGTCCAGCGCCGGGAGACTGCCGTCGGATCCGTCCACGCCCACGACCAGGGGAAGCGTCATCGTCCCCACCGCCTCGCCTCGTGGGAAGTTCCCTCTCCTGGAAAGTTCCCTCTGTCTGCACCATCGCACTGCTCCGGGCCGGATGCGACGGGCGGGACGACGGTGCAGGTCAGCCGGTTATGGGCCGTTCGGCCCATGGCAGGCTGCAGGCTCGGGGGATCATGATCGGAAGAGTGCCCCGGGACGGGCGCCGACGTCGAGCAGGGAGCCGGTAGTGGAACAGTCAAGGACGTTCTCCCAGGAGCGGCCCATCCGGGTGTTCCTGCTGGACGACCACGAGGTCGTCCGGCGGGGTATCCAGGACCTCCTGGACGGCGAGGCCGACATCTCGGTGGTCGGCGACGCGGGCACCATCGAGCAGGCCCTCACCCGCGGCCCGGCGCTGCGCCCCGATGTCGCCGTGCTGGACGTACGGCTGCCCGACGGGGACGGCATCTCCGTCTGCCGGGAGCTGCGGTCGCGGATGCCGGAGCTCGCGTGCCTGATGCTCACGTCGTTCGACGACGACGATGCGCTGATGGACGCCGTCATGGCCGGGGCGGCCGGCTACGTCCTCAAGCAGATCAAGGGCGCCGACCTGGTCGCGGCCATCCGCACCGTCGCGTCCGGGCAGTCCATGCTCGACCCGGCCACGACCGCGCGCCTGATGAGCAGCCTGCGCGGCGAGGACGACGGTCCGGCGGAGGACGAGCGGCTGGCGGGGCTGTCGCCCCGTGAGCGGGACATCCTCGGCCTGATCGGCCAAGGATTGACGAACCGTCAGATCGGGCAGCAGCTGTTCCTGTCGGAGAAGACTGTGAAGAACCACATTTCGCGGTTGCTGGCCAAGCTTGGCGTTGAGCGGCGGATTCAGGCGGCCGTCATCGCCAGTGAGGCGCTTCGCTGACGGCCCGTCCTTCAACTGCGGGTCGACTGTGGCTTGTCGCGCAGTTCCCCGCGCCCCTTACGGGGCCAGCGGTATCCGCCAGGTCAGAACCGTACCGCCGCTCGGCGGCGCCCCCAACTCCAGCCTCCCCCCGTGCCGTTCCGCCCGCTCGGCCAGGTTGCGCAGGCCGCTGCGGCGGCCGTCGGCGCGGATGCCGATGCCGTCGTCGGTGACGGTCAGCACCAGGTGGGCGCCGTCGTTGACCACCGCCACGTCCACCGAATCGGCGTGCGCGTGCCGTGCGACGTTGGCCAGCGCCTCGCCCAGGGCCGCGACCACGTCGTCCACGACCGCGCGCGGCACCCCGGTGTCCAGCAGGCCCTCCATCCGCAGGCTCGGCGCACAGCCGAGCAGCGGCGCCGCCTCCCCCACGACCCGTACCACGCGGGTGCGCAGCCCGTGCTGCGGCGCGGTCTCCCGGGACCGCAGGCCGAAGATGGTCGACCGGATGATCTTTATGGTCTCGTCCAGGTCGTCCACCGCGCGCTGCACCCGCTCCGACGCCTCGGGGTGCTCGATGAACCGGTCGGCGCTCTGCAGCGTCATCCCGGTCGCGAACAGCCGCTGGATCGCCAGGTCGTGCAGGTCGCGGGCGATACGGTCGCGGTCCTCCAGCAGGGCCAGCTGCTCGGCGTCCGCCCGCCGGTCGGCCAGTTCCATGGCCAGCGCCGCCTGGCCGGCGAAGGCCAGCAGCGGCTCGGTCTCGGCGCGGGAGAACTCCGGCCGTCCGTGGTCGCGCGCCAGGAACAGCAGCCCGCGCACCGTGCTGCCGGACATCACCGGGACCGCCACGGCCGGGCCCATCCCGGTGAAGCGCCGGGGTGCCGCGGTCACGCGCGGGTCCTCGGCGATGTCACGGCTGCACGCGGACTCGCCCGCGTGCAGCGCCACGCCCGCCAGCGTGCCCTCCGCCGGCAGCACCAGCCCCAGCAGTTCCTCCGCCTGCGCGCCGAGGGCGACCTCGACGGTCACGGAGTCGCCCGCGGCCGACGGCACGGAGAACGTGGCCAGTTCGGCCCCGGTGATCTCCTGGGCCAGCTCGGCGATCAGCGCCGTGACGGTCGCGCGCGGGCTGCCCGACATCAGGCTCGTGGTCACCTGTCCGCTCGCCCGCAGCCAGCGCTCGCGCCGCGTGGACTCCTCGTACAGCCGGGCGTTGTCGATCGCGACGCCCGCGGCAACGGCGAGGGTGGCCAGCACCGCCTCGTCCTCGTCCTCGAACTCCGCGCCCCCGCGCTTCTCCGTCAGGTACAGGTTGCCGAAGACCTGTTCGCGGACGCGGATCGGGACGCCCACGAAGCTGTGCATCGGCGGGTGGTTCGGCGGGAAGCCGTACGAGGCCGGGTGCTCGGAGAGCTTCGTCAGGCGCAGCGGCTCGGGGTTGCTAATGATCTCGCCGAGGATGCCGTGGCCGCACGGGAACGGCCCGATGTCCCTGATCTGCTCGTCCGTCAGCCCGACGGTGAGGAACTGCGTCAGCCGCCGCCCGTCGGGGCCGATCACCCCCAGGGCGCCGTACTGGGCGTCGACGAGCACCACGGCCGCCTCGATGATGCGCCGCAGCGCGTGCTCCAGGTCCAGCTCGCGCCCCACCGAGAGCACGGCCTCCAGCAGGCTGTGCACCCGGTCCCGGGTGCCCCGGGCCGAGTCCAGCCGGGCCTGCAGCTCCCCCAGCAGTTCGTCCAGCCTCAGCTGCGGTAAACGCACCTGCTCCCGCCCCGCGTCACCCAACGGTGCCTCCTCGTTCCGGCGCCCCGTACGGGCGTCCCCTGTGCTCGGGGACCACCGTATCCAGCGGGTCAGGCGAGGGGCAGCTCGGCCCAGATGATCTTGCCGTCCGGGATGTAGCGGGTGCCCCAGCGGTCGGCGAGCTGGGCGACGAGGAACAGGCCGCGGCCGCCCTCGTCCTCCGCGGCCGCGTAGCGCAGGTGCGGCGAGGTGCTGCTGGTGTCGGAGACCTCGCAGATCAGGCAGCGGTCGCGCATCAGCCGCACCCGGATCGGCCCGGAGGCGTGCCGGATGGCGTTGGTGACGAGCTCGCTGAGGATCAGCTCGGTGGTGAACACCGCCTCCTCCAGGCCCCAGTCGGCGAGCTGCCGGGTGACGTCGGCGCGGGCCCGGGCCACCACGGCGGGGTCGGCGGGCAGCTCCCACTCGGCCTTGCGGTCCGCCTCCAGGATGCGGGTGCGGGCGACGAGGAGGGCGATGTCGTCGCTCTGCCGCTCGGGCAGCAGCGCGCCGAGCAGCGCGTCGCAGATCTCCTGCGGGGTGCGGCCGGGGCGGGCGAGGGTGGTGCCGAGGACCTCCAGTCCGGTGTCGATGTCCCGGTCGCGGTCCTCGACCAGGCCGTCGGTGTAGAGCACCAGGGTGCTGCCCTCCGGCAGTTGCAGCTCCATGGCCTCGAAGGGCAGTCCGCCCAGGCCGAGCGGCGGCCCGCCGGGGAGCTCGGGGAACTCCACGGTGCCGTCGGGCCAGACGACGGCCGGCAGCGGATGGCCCGCCCTGGCCATCGAGCAGGTGCCGGTGGTCGGGTCGTAGATGGCGTACAGGCAGGTGGCACCGGAGATGGCGGGTTCGTCCGGCACCTCGGCGGCCTCCTGGTCGATGCGGCCCACCAACTCGTCGAGGTGGCCGAGGAGTTCGTCCGGCGGCAGGTCGAGGGAGGAGAAGTTCTGCACGGCCGTGCGCAGCCGGCCCATCGTGGCGGCGGCGTGCAGGCCGTGGCCGACCACGTCGCCGACGACGAGCGCGACCCGCGCGCCCGGCAGCGGGATGACGTCGAACCAGTCGCCGCCCACCCCGGCCTGGGCGGGCAGGTAGCGGTAGTCGGCGTCGAGGGCGGTCTGCTCGGGCAGGCCGCGCGGCAGCAGGCTGTGCTGCAGAGTCACGGCCATGGCGTGCTCGCGGGTGAAGCGGCGCGCGTTGTCGATGCACACCGCGGCGCGGGCCGCCAGCTCCTCGGCCAGCGACATGTCCTCTTCCTCGAAGGCGTCGCTGTGCTGCGTCCGCCAGAAGTTGACGATCCCCATCAGCACGCCGCGCGCCTTCAGCGGGACGGTGATGAACGAGTGGAAGCCGTAGTCCAGTATCTCCTGCGTGCGGGCGGGGTCCTGGGTGCGCCAGCCGTCGGAGTCCGCCAGGGAGGGGACGAGCACGGGACGCCCGCTGACGAAGCCCTGGGCCTGCGGGGTGAGTGCGGCGAACCGGTGCACCTCGCCCGCCCGGTACAGCGGGTGGTCGTCCGGGGTGCCGCCGAGCGCCACGCGGCGCAGCTCGGGGGCCTCGCCGGTGGTCGTGCTGGGCTCCTCGCCGCGCAGGACGGCCTCGGCGAGGTCGACGGAGACGTAGTCGGCGAACCGGGGGGCGGCCACCTCGGCGAGTTCCTCGGCGGTGTGCTGGACGTCCAGGGTCGTGCCGATCGCGATGCTGGCGTCGTACAGCAGGCGCAGCCGGCTGCGGGCCACCTCGGCCTTGCCGGCGAGGGCGCGCAGCTCGGTGGAGTCCCGCAGGGTGGCCACGCTGCCGGGCGGTCCGCCGCGGCGGTCGGTGGGCCGGTTGTTCACGGCCAGCAGCCGTTTGCCCACCGGGACCACCTCGTCGGTGGCCACGCGCCGGGAGACCAGCAGTTCCGCCATCCGGGGGTCGAGGCCGAGGCCGGAGACGTGCCGCCCCTCCACGTCCGGGGGCAGGTCGAGCAGACGGCGCGCCTCGTCGTTGGCCAGCAGCACGCGCCCGTCGCCGCCGACGATGACGACGCCCTCGCGCACGGCGTGCAGCACCGCGTCGTGGTGTTCGTACATTCGGGTCATCTCGGCCGTGCCGAGGCCGTGAGTCTGCCGTCGCAGCCGTCTGCTCACCAGCGCGGTGCCGATCGTGGCCAGGGCGAGCGCGGCGGCGCCGGCGCCGATGAGGAGCGGGAGCTGCTGGTCGACCGCGGTGCTCACCCGGCTGATCTTGATGCCGGAGGAGCACAGGCCGACGATGGCGCCGTGGGAGTCCGTCACGGGGACGATGACCTGCAGTTCCTTGCCGAGCGGGCCCTTGACCTGCTCGAAGTGGATCTTCCCTTCCAGGGACGGTCCGATGTTGCCGACGAAGTGCTTGCCGATGAGTTTCGGGTCGGGGTGCGAGTAGCGCAGGCCGTCCCGGTTCATCACGACGATGAAGTCGACCCCGCCCTCCTCCCAGGCGGCCTTGGCCGCGGGCTGGATCACCTTGGCGGGGTCGGGCCCTTCCATCGCGGCCACCAGGCCGGGGCCGTGGGCGAAGGCCTCGGCGGCGGCGAGCGAGCGGCCGCGGGCGGCCTGCAGCCGGTCGCTGCGGGCCTGCAGCAGCAGGGTCGTCACGGCGGCCACGACCAGCAGCAGCACGATGAGGACCTGGAGCACGAACATCTGACCGGCGACGCTGCGGACGCTCGTCACCGACCGCAGGCGCCGCCCCGAGGGCGCCCGGGAACCTGGGCGCCGCTGTGGCCGCTCAGGCCGGCGGCCGGTACGCCGGCCACCGAGCCGACGGCCCAGAGGCCCCCAGGAGCGGCCCCGGTTTCGGGCCATACCCCATGTCTACCCCGGCCCGTTCCCCGGCGCGAACGAAACGAGCCGCCTGCCTACGGACGTGTGTCCGTCGGCAGGCGGCTCGATCGACCGGTGGGTCAGGCCGACAGGCTCAGAGCTTCTCGGCCTCGGCCTTGGCCAGCTCGGCCTCCTGCTTGGTCCTGGCGACGCGGCCGCGGGCCACGAACCAGCCGACGACCAGGGCCGCCGCGATCAGCGGCAGGCACAGCACGGTGGTGCGGTCGGCGCCCTTGTCGGCCGCCATCAGACCGAGCACGGAGGCCAGGAAGACCAGCGTGATGATCTGGGTGTACGGCGCGAAGGGCAGGCGGTACGAGGGACGCTTGACCAGGCCCTGCTTCGAGCGCCGCCAGAAGAGCAGCGAGCAGAGCATGATCATGCCCCAGGTGCCGATGATGCCGATCGCGGCGAAGTTCAGCACGATCTCGAACGCGTCCGCGGGGACCACGAAGTTGAGGCCGACGCCCAGGACGCAGAACCCGGCGGTCAGCAGGATGCCGCCGTAGGGAACCTGGCCCTTGTTCATCTTCGCGGTGAACTTCGGCGCCGAGCCGGCCACGGCCATCGAGCGCAGGATGCGGCCGGTGGAGTAGAGGCCGGAGTTGAGGCTGGACAGCGCCGCGGTGAGGACGACGAGGTTCATCACGCCGGCCGCGTACGGGACGCCGATCTTCGACAGGACGGTGACGAAGGGGCTCTGACCGGCGTGGAAGGCCGTGTACGGCAGCAGCAGCGCCAGCAGGATGACCGAGCCGACGTAGAAGATGCCGACACGCCACATGATCGAGTTGATCGCCTTGGGCATGATCTTCTCGGGGTTCTCGGTCTCGCCCGCGGCGACGCCGCACAGCTCGACGGAGGCGTAGGCGAAGACGACGCCCTGGACGACGAAGAGCATCGGCATCACGCCGGCCGGGAAGATGCCGCCGTGGTCGAGGATGTTCGACAGGCCCGGGGCGTTGCCGCCGACGTCGTGCTGGGTCATCAGCAGGAAGATTCCGATGACCATGAAGATCACGAGCGCGCTGACCTTGACGATCGCGAACCAGAACTCCATCTCACCGAAGTACTTCACCGAGATGAGGTTCACGGTGAGCACGACCGCGAGGGCTATCAGCGCGAGCACCCACTGCGGGATGCTGCTGAACATGTGCCAGTAGTGCGTATAGGTGGCAACGGCCGTGATGTCGGCGATGCCGGTGGTGGCCCAGTTGAGGAAGTAGAGCCAGCCGGCGGTGAAGGCGCCCTTCTCGCCCATGAATTCACGGGCGTAGGACACGAACGCACCCGAGGACGGGCGGTGCAGCACCAGCTCACCGAGCGCCCGGACGACGAAGAAGGCGAAGAGCCCGCACACCGCGTAGGCGATGAAGAGCGAGGGCCCCGCAGTGTGGAGGCGGCCACCGGCTCCGAGGAAGAGGCCGGTGCCGATCGCGCCGCCGATGGCGATCATGTTGACGTGACGGGACTTGAGGTCCTTGCTGTAGCCCGCGTCACCGGCGTCGACGTGGGGGGTCGTCGCTGCCGGAGCGGCTGTGCCGGGCTGGGGGTCGGCCGCAGTCAGGGTGCGGTCACTCATATGTGTCTTCGCCTTCGTGAGGGGGGCAGGACCGAGCGGTACGACGGTGTCGTGGGGATCGGCCGCGAAGTGTGTGACCGCTCGGTTTCCGGTTCCGGCTGGCGAAGCCGGAGCGGGCGATGAAACGACGAAACATCGCCCCCGGAAGCGAGCCATCAGAAACCGGAAGCGGCGGGGCCGGTTCCGGTCCGATGACTCATGCGCTGAATGGTGTGAGGCGCGTAAGTACCCCGTCAAGAGTTCAAGGGATTTTGTTTTTCCGGACACGTTACGCGCGGTAACGGGCTAGGCGCCTTGGGTGCCAACGGTGTCGGCAATGCGCGGAAAACCCGCGTTCGACCAGGCCTCCCCGGCCGGTGAGACGGTCGTCACGTCGTAGCCCTCGACGTGCGAGATCCAGCCGCGGACGGCGTCGCCCATCGCGAAGGCCGCCGTGGCGTAGACGTCGGCCCAGGTCAGGGACGGGCCGGTCACCGTGGCCGAGAGCAGGGCACGGGCCGGGCGGCCGGTCCGGGGGTCGACGATGTGGCAGCCGCGCTCGGCCGTCCCCGACGTGGCGACCGCCAGGTCCCGCCCCGCGACCACGGTCAGCAGCCGCCCCGGCCGGGCCGGGTCCGCGATGCCGACGCGCCAGGGCGCGCCGGGCGCACCCTCGCCCCGGAGCCGGACGTCTCCCCCGCCGTTGACGCAGGTGTTGCGCGCCCCGGCCGCGTACAGCGCCTCCGAGGCCCGCTCGACGGCCCAGCCCTTGACGAGACCGGTGGGATCGAGCACGCCGTGCGGTGCGGTGCTGAACCATCCCCCGGTCCTGCGCTCCGCCTCCGCGCACAGCCGGAGCACCTCGCCGACCTCGGGCGGGCAGCGCTCGACGGTGGTCTCGCCGCGGGCCAGGCGGCTGACGGCGCTGTCCGGCCGGTAGGTGGAGAAGAGGGCGTCGACGTGGTGCAGCCATGCGACGGCCTGCTGCAGGGCCCCGGTGACGGCGGGGGTGGCCGGGTCGCGGATGTCGAAGGAGAACACGGTGCCCATGGCGTGCTCGACGTGGCGCAGTCCGCGCGTCGGTTCAGGCACCGGCCCTGTCCAATGCGCTCTGGAGGGACTGCATGTAGCCCTCGCTGGTGTAGCTGGCCCCGGAGACGGCGTCGATCTGCGCGCTCTGGGCGCCCAGCGCCTCCTGGGTCAGCCGGGGCACGGAGTAGGAGGTGATCTCCCTGCTCCGGCCCCGGTCGGACGGCGCTTGGAGCACCTTGACGCCGGTCAGCCTGCCCTGCCGGAGGGTGGCGGCGACCTGCACGGGGCCGTAGTCGGTGTCGATCACGTCGCCGGTGAAGGTGCCCGTCCGGCTGCCCGAGGGGGCGTGGGCGGGTGGTGACGTCGCGGGCCGGTGCGCCGTGGCGACGGGCGGCGGCGCGCTCTGGTGCGGCTTGAGCGACAGCAGCAGGACGACGCCCGCGACGGTCGACAGTGTGGTGACGGCGGCTCGGCGCACGCTCGGACTCCTCTGTTCTCTCCGGCTGTTCGCGTCAGAACGCGAACGACTCGTGGTGGATGCGGCGGCCCGGAACTCCTGCGTCGCGCAGGGCCCGCAGGGCCGTCTCCGTCATGCCGGGCGGCCCGCACAGGTAGACGTCGTGCTCGGCAAGGTCCGGGAGCAGCCGGAGCAGGGAGTCGGACGTGAGGGGGAGGTGGGGGAAGCCGTGTGCCGCCGGGTCGCCGGCCGAGTAGAGGACCCGGGCCCCGCGGGAGGCGGCTATGGCGTCCAGTTCGCCGCGCAGCGCGAGGTCCTCGGGGCGGCGGGCCCGGTAGACGAGCGTGACCTCGCCGGGCAGCGTCTCGAAGAGCGTGCGCAGCGGGGTGATGCCGACGCCCCCGGCGAGCAGCAGGGTCTTGCGGGCGGTCCGGCGGGCGGCGGTGAACCCTCCGTAGGGGCCCTCCGCCCAGACCCGGGTGCCGGGGGCCAGCCGGGCCACGGCCGCGCTGTGCCGGCCGAGGGCCTTCACCGTGATGCGCAGCCAGTGCGGATGGGCGGGCGCGGAGAGCGAGTAGGGGCTCGCGGTCCACCACAGGCCCGGGGCCAGGAAGCGCCAGCGGAGGAACTGCCCCGGCTCGGCGGCGAGTTCACCGAGGCCTTCGCCCGTCATGTAGACGGAGACGACACCGGGTGCCTCGGTCCGCACCTCGGCCACCCGCAGCCGGTGGCGCATCCCGCGCCGGACGGGCACCACGAAGCGGTACCACACCAGCAGCCCCGCGGCCCCCAGGTACAGCGCGTACCAGGCGAGCTGGGCCGCCCGGTTGCCGACGAAGTCCGCGCCGTCGGCCAACTGGTGCCCGAAGACGAGGAAGATCGCGAGGTAGGTCGCGAAGTGCAGGCAGTGCCAGGCCTCGTAGCTCAGCCGGCTCCGGGCGGCGCGGGCCGAGACGGCACCGGTCGCCACGAACAGCAGGAATCCCGCAGTGCCCTTGAGCATGTCCGGGTAGTCCAGGACGAGCGTGGTGGTCTCGCCGACGACGCCCGCGTGCGCGGTCAGCGCGTACCCCCAGATGATCAGCAGGGTGTGCGCGAGCGCGAGGGAGACGGTGCAGCGGCCCCCGGCGGCGTGCCAGCGGGCCAGCCGGTCCGTGCCGACGCCGCGGTCCAGCGCGGGCACCCGTGCCATGAGCACGAGCAGCACGGCGCATGCGTACCCGGCGAGCAGGCCGGTGATCCGTCCGGCGCCGGTGAGCCAGCCCGCCGCCCCGACGACGGATGCGGTGTTGCTCCACCACAGTCCGAGCACCGAGGCGGCGCCCGCCCAGATGCACACCTGGGCCGGCGCCGCGGTCACCCGGGCGCGGCGGCGCACGGCCCGCGGCCTCCGTGCCGCGACCCGGCGCTCGTCCGTACTGATGGCCACGCGGCCTC
>NZ_JBSFWU010000154.1:0-12393 GCF_053594995.1 Streptomyces sp. NPDC002536 | reverse complement strand
GGCGTGGCCATCCTTTCCATGCACTCCGCGCGCGAACTGTGCGGCGCCCCCGCGCCCCTTACGGGGCGCACGCCCCCTCAGCTGAACACGATCATCGACCCCTGACCCAGGCTCCTCGTCGCCGCCGCGTGCAGGCCCAGCCATACGTGGCGTTCCCTCGCGAACGGGCTGTCGTCCTCCGGGGAGGGAGCCACGCGTTCGTCCAGGCGGGTGGGGCGGCCGGGGGACGCCGGTGCGGGCGGGGGGTTGTCGGGGTCGATGCCCAGCGCCGGTGCCACCGTGCGGAGTTCGCGCAGCAGGCCGTGGCTGGAGCCCAGCGGGCCGCCGCCTTCGAGGAGTTCGTCGGTGGACAACGGGTGCGCGAAGTCCACGGGGACGTACGCCCCCGCGTGGTCGTAGTGCCAGACCAGGTGCGACTGCTGGGCCGTGGCCTCGAAGATCTCCAGCAACTGCTCGTAGTCCCCGCCCAGTTCATCCACCGGAGTGACCTCCAGGCCGCACAGGTTGAGCAGATGCGCGCGCCGCAGGAAGTGCAGGGCGTCGTAGTCGAAGCCCGCGACCGGTGCCACGTCGCCCGACAGGCCCGGCATGTAGCCGAAGACCGGGACGGGCGGCAGGCCCGCCTCGCCCAGGGCCTTGTCGTACGCGGCGATCTCCTCCGCGAAGGGATTGTCGGGGCTGTGGCAGAGCACGTCGACGAGGGGCACTAGCCAGAGGTCACAGGCCATGCGAGCTCGCTCTCGTAGGTGGGCGTCGAGCCAGAGTAGTGCCGCTCAGCCGGTTGTCATACCGCGCCGGGGGTCATCCTCGGCCAACGCGTGGACGTCCCACACCCACGTGTCACCCGTCCACTGCGGTTGCCGTCCCGTCAGCCGGGTGACCGTCTCGCGCAACGGCAGTTCGTGGTCCTGCGGCGCGAGGACGAAGGCGTCCGCGCGCCAGAAGGCGAGGTCCTTGCGGAAGGCGCTGCGCTCCTGGTCGCCGATGGCCGGCGCCTTGCCCGACTCCTTCGTCCTGCGCAGCAGTTCGGCGGTGGGGCGCTGCTCGGGCCCGTAGATGCCGATGCGGTCCGGGCCCCACGGGCCGTTGAAGTAGCCGCCGGGGAAGGAGAATCCGAGGCCGGCCCGCACCTGCCAGCCCAGGGCGGTGGTGTCATCCGGGCTCGGCACGGGGACGGGCACCAGGGTGTGGCCGGGGCGGACGTACTGGCGCCAGGTGCCGTCCGCGACGAACGCGGGTGCCGGGGCGTGGCCCGTCGTCGGGTACGGGGTGGGGACGAGCGGGACGACGGCCGCGGCGAGGGCCGCCCAGCCGAGCAGCCGGTGCGAGGTCTCGCGCTCGCTGCGCAGGCGCTTGGTGGCGAGCCGGTCGCAGGCGAGGGCGAGCAGGATGCCGAGGGCGGGCACGCAGACCATGGCGACGCGGGACTCGATGACCGACTCGTAGAACGGCATCTCCGCCAGCAGCCGCCAGGGGCCCGGCAGCGTCTTGTCGGTGCCCAGCAGCGGGATGTTCTGGCCGAGCGAGAGCACGGCGGCGGCGAGGGCGGTGAAGCCGAGGGCGCGGACGCGCGGCTGGTCGCGCAGGCGGACGACGACGGCGACGGCCACGACGACCAGCGGCCAGCCGAAGAAGGCGTTCTCCTCGGTCCGGTTGAGCGACAGGGAGGCGGCGACCTTCGGGTCGCCGGCCAGCGAGCGGGTGGCGAACTCCAGCAGGGCCATGGGGTTGTTGCCCACCTGCCCGTGCAGCACGCTGCGGTAGCTCTGCGCGCCGTGGAACTGCCAGAGCAGCGGGTAGGCCACGAGGGGCACGCAGACGAGGGCGGCGACGCCGAGCCCGCGCAGCAGCGGCCTGGCCACGGCCCGGGCGACGTCGGGCGAGGCCACGGCGTAGCCGAGGGCGAAGAGGCCGCAGCCGGTCATGGCCAGCAGCAGGGCCTCCTCGCCGAGGAAGATCTGGTAGGCGAGGAAGAGGCCGAGGACGGCGCCGTCCCGTCCGGTGCGGCGGCCCTCGCAAAGCCGCAGCATCCGGTCGACGATGAGCGGCATCATGAACAGCACCGCGAAGTTGGGGTGCGCGGTGCCGTGGGAGACCATCGGCGGGGCGAAGGCGCAGAAGGCACCGCCCAGGGCGGCCGCCCAGCGGGAGCGGACGAACCGCCTGGCCAGCAGCCAGTACCAGGACAGCGCGGTGGCAGCCACGCCGCCGGTGAGCACGACCGCCCAGGTGACCTGCGGCCCGAAGGCGAGCGTGACCGGGGTGAGGGGCACGGAGAGGCCCAGCATGGCGGTGTTCGCCATGAGGTTCACGCCGAGCGGGAAGTTCTGCAGGTCGGTGAAGAGCGGGTCGCGGAGGTGGGCGATGTTGTCGGCCGTGACCGCGAAGAACCACTCCCACTGCCGCTGGTCGGAGCCCGAGTCGGTGAGGTAGCCGCCACCGTCGGCGTTCCCCCACAGGCCGCCGTAGAGGACGAACGCGAAGCCGAGGTAGAGGAGTCCGACGAGCAGGGTGGACGGGCGGACGGAGCGGGCCCGCAGGCGCAGGACGTCGGCGAGGACGGCGGGGTAGGCCAGCGGCCGGACCTTGGAGCCGGGTTGGTGGGCCCAGCGCACGGGCACTTCGGCGACCTCCCAGTCCTGCTGGTGGAAGTGGCGCAGTATCTCCACGTCGTAACTCCAGCCGTCCAGGCGGGAGTCGGCGAAGGCGGCGCGCACCTTGTCGCCGTCGAACAGCTTGAACCCGCACTGGGTGTCCCGTATGCCGGGCACGGCCGCCGCACGTATCAGCCCGGAGCCGAGCCGGCCGAGGGCGACGCGCAGCGGGTTCTGGCGTACGGAGATCCGGGAGCCGGGCAGGGCGCGGGAGCCCACGGCGGCCGCGGCGCCCGCGTCGAGGCGGCGCTGCAGCAGGGCCAGTTCCTCGATGGGCGTGGCCAGATCGGCGTCGGTGACCAGGACCCGGCGGCCGCGCGAGGCGAGCACTCCGGTGCGCACGGCGTGGCCCTTGCCACGGTTGGCGGGCGTGCGCAGCAGCCGGATGCGGGGCTCCTCGGCGGCGGCGGCCTCGATGACGGCCGCGGTGCCGTCGGCCGAGCCGTCGTCGACGACGATCAGTTCCCAGCCGTCCGCGTCAGGGGAATCGCCGAGGGAGTCGAAGTGGGCGTCGAGGTGGGCGCGGATGGCATCGAGACTGGGTGCGAGCCGCTGCTCCTCGTTGTAGGCGGGGACGACCACCGTCAGGCCGACGGCCGTTCCTCCGGGCGTCATGGCCGCCGACGTCGCGGGCGTCATGGGCACTGTCACTCGGCATCACATTCGGCATCTCGACGACCATGGATGCATTCGACCCTATTCGATCGGAGATCGGCCAAAGCTCGTCGCGAGCGATCTGATCAAGTCGAGTGAGTGGTCGTTGTACGCGGCGACGAGCTGCTGCGCCCGCTGCCCGTCCCGGCAGGCCACCGCCTCCACCAGTTCGGCGTGGCCGTGCCACAGGCGCCCGCGCAGGTCGTCGAGGCGGCGCAGCAGGGGAACGGTGAAGGCCCAGCTCTGGATGCGCACACGGTCGAGGAAGTCGGATATGTACGGATTGCCCACCAGGCCGGCCAACTCCCGCCAGAAGCGCAGGTCGTAGCCGATCAGGATGTCCAGGTCCCCCGCGACCGCCGCGCGCCCGGCCTCCTCGGCCCGCCGCCGCACCGAGGCCAGCGCCTCCGGGGTGGCCGCCTGCAGGGCCCGCTCCGCGGACCGGCGGAAGACGCCCTCGACGATCAGCGTGCGGGCCTCGATCATGTCGAGGAAGTCGGCGTACGAGAACTCCCGTACCCGGTAGCCCTTGTGCAGTTCCACGTCGAGCAGCCCCTGCGCGCACAGGTCGAGCAGCGCCTCGCGGACCGGGGTCGCCGAGACGCCGTAGCTCTCGGCGATCTCCTTGACGGTGAACTGCCGCCCCGCCGGGAGCCGCCCCGCGACGACCTCGTCGCGCAGGGCGTCGGCGATCTGCGAGCGCAGCGTCGTGCGCTTCACAGCGTCGCTGCCTGGCATGGTCGTGCGTCTCCCCTTCCGTGGCCGCGCGCTGGCATCGCGCGGCGGGAAGCGACGCTACACGCCGGGGGGCCGGCAGCGGCAGTCCGGGGTCAGACCGTGTGCGCGTCCGCCACGGTCAGCGCCTCGTCCAGGGCGGCCAGGCCCTCCTTCGCCTCGGCCTCGGTGACGGTGCACGGCGGGACCACGTGGGTGCGGTTCATGTTGACGAACGGCCACAGCCCGGCCTTCCTGCAGGCGGCGGCGAAGGCGGCCATCGGGGCGTTGGCCTCGCCCGCCGCGTTGTACGGCACCAGCGGCTCGCGGGTGGTGCGGTCGCGGACGAGCTCGACGGCCCAGAACACGCCGAGCCCGCGGACCTCGCCCACCGAGGGGTGCCGCTCCGCGAGCTCACGCAGCCCGGGGCCGAGCACGTTCTCGCCGATGTGCGCGGCGTTCTCCACGATGCCCTCCTCGGCCATCGCGTTGATCGTCGCGACGGCGGAGGCGCAGGCCAGCGGGTGGCCGGAGTAGGTGAGCCCGCCGGGGTACGGGCGCTTGTCGAAGGTCGCGGCGATCTCCGCGGAGATGGCCACGCCGCCGAGCGGCACATAGCCGGAGTTGACGCCCTTGGCGAAGGTCAGCAGGTCGGGCGTGACACCGAAGCCGTCGGCGGCGAACCAGTGGCCGGTCCGGCCGAAGCCGGCCATGACCTCGTCCAGGACGAACACGATCCCGTACCGGTCGCACAGCTCCCGGACGCCCGCAAGATAGCCGGGCGGAGGGACCATGATCCCGGCGGTGCCGGGGACGGTCTCCAGGAGGATCGCGGCGATCGTCTGCGGCCCCTCGAAGGCGATCGTGTCGTGGAGGTGCTGCAGCGCGCGCTCGCACTCCTGCTGCTCGTTCTCCGCGTGGAAGGGCGAGCGGTAGAGGAAGGGCGCCCAGAAGTGCACCACTCCGGCGGCGCCGGAGTCGGACGGCCAACGGCGCGGATCCCCGGTCAGGTTGATCGCCACGGCGGTCGCGCCGTGGTACGAGCGGTAGGCGCTGAGCACCTTGGGACGGCCGGTGTGCAGCCGGGCCATGCGCACGGCGTTCTCCACCGCCTCCGCCCCGCCGTTGGTGAAGAAGATCTTGTCGAGGTCGCCGGGCGTCCGCTCGGCGATCAGCCGCGCCGCCTCGGACCGCACGTCCACGGCGAAGCCCGGCGCGATCGTGCACAGTCGGCCTGCCTGCTCCTGCACCGCGGCCACGACCTTGGGGTGCTGGTGGCCGATGTTGGTGTTGACGAGCTGGGAGGAGAAGTCGAGGTAGCGGTTGCCGTCGTAGTCCCAGAAGTACGAGCCCTGGGCCCCGGCGACGGCGAGCGGGTCGATGAGGCCCTGCGCGGACCAGGAGTGGAAGACGTGGGCGCGGTCCGCCGCCTTGACGGCTGCGCCGGCTTCGGGGCGGGCGGTGGGCTGCTGCGGGCTCATGGCGGGACCTCGGGGCTCGGCGGGCGGCTGTCCGTCCGAGCCTAGGGAGTACGGGCGGGGACGGGGCACCGGCACTGTGTACGGCCGTTGCGCCGGGGGCGGACACCCTGCCGGGTCCGGCGGGGCCAAGGACAGTGCCCCTCCCGAGAATCGCCGAACCGGAAATACCGATTCGCCACCCTTTTGCGTGCTACGGTCCCTCGCGGTTGCAGTAATTCGTACCCATTTGACGTGCGCGCCCGAGCACCGAGTCCCGGGCGCTCTTGTATTTCGCACCCTGGAATACGGAATTCCGTCTCGAAACCTCTCTCGAGGAGATCGCCTTGGCCACCGGCATCGTGAAGTGGTTCAACTCCGAAAAGGGCTTCGGCTTCATCCAGCAGGACGGCGGCGGCCCGGACGTCTTCGCCCACTACTCGAACATCTCCGCTCAGGGATACCGCGAACTCAGCGAGGGCCAGAAGGTGACCTTCGAGATCGCGCAGAGCCACAAGGGCCCCCAGGCGGAGAACATCGTCCCGGGCTGAGCGGCCCCGGGCGCCGGCCCGGCCGACCGGCCGACCGGCAGCAAAGGGCCGGGACCCCGCACTTTCACCGTGCGGGGTCCCGGCCCTTTGCCGTGCCGCTATTCTCCGCGACAGAACCAAGGGGGAACTTGGGGGGAAGGAGTACCCGGCATGGAAGCCCTGACGCCGGAGGACCCGCGCACGCTCGGCGCCTACCGTCTGCTCGCCCGGCTCGGCTCGGGCGGGATGGGCCGGGTCTATCTGGCCCGCTCGGACCGCGGCCGGACGGTCGCGGTCAAGCTGGTCCACCCGGAGCTGGCGACGCAGGAGGAGTTCCGCAGCCGCTTCCGGCAGGAGGTCCGGTCGGCCCTGCGGGTCGGCGGGGACTGGACCGCGCCCGTCCTCGACGCCGACACCGAGGCCGCCGTCCCCTGGGTTGCCACCGGCTACATCGCGGGCCCCTCGCTGCGCCAGGTGGTCGGCCAGGACTTCGGGCCGCTGCCCGAACGCTCCGTCCGCATCCTCGGCGCCGGCCTCGCCCGCGCCCTGCAGGCCGTGCACGCCGCGGGCATCGTCCACCGGGACCTCAAACCGTCCAACGTGCTGATCACCCTCGACGGTCCGCGCGTCATCGACTTCGGCATCGCCCGCGCCCTGGAGACCGTCACCGACGGCGGCCTCACCCGCACCGGGGCGGCCGTCGGCTCGCCCGGGTTCATGTCCCCCGAGCAGGTGCGCGGCGCCCAGGTGACGCCCGCCAGCGACGTCTTCTGCCTCGGCTCGGTGCTGGCCTACGCGGCCACCGGACGGATGCCCTTCGGCACCGCGGACAGCGGCGTCCACGCACTGATGTACCGCATCGCGGAGGAGGAGCCGGACCTCGCCGCGGTGCCGGAGGCCCTGCGCCCGCTGATCGCCGCGTTCCTCGTCAAGGACCCCGCCGCACGGCCCACGCCCGAGGAGGCCCTGGAGCGCACGGGCGCGGCCGGCCTGCTGACGGACCTGCGGTCGGGCGAACCCTGGCTGCCCGGCGGCCTGGTCGCCCAGCTCGGGCGGCACGCGGTGCAGCTGCTCGACGTGGAGGACCCCACGGCGACGGCCCCCGACCCGGGGGCGTCCATACCCGCGGAACCGCCCACCCAGGTGGTGCCCCCGGCGGACCCGCCGACCGTCACCGCCCCGCCCGCGCCCGGGTACGGATACGGGTATGGATACGGGTACCCGCCGCCGTCCCCTCCCCCGCCCCGCTCGAAGACGCCCTACCTGCTGGCCGCGATCGTGGTCGCCGGGCTGCTCGCGGGCGGCGGAACCGTCTATCTGCTCCGGCACCAGCAGAGCGGGAGCGGGAGCAGCACCGGCACGGCGGCGTCGTCCCCCGCTCCCCCGGTCACGACGCCGGCCACGACGCCCCCGGCCGCCCCGAGCACCGTCGGACCGTCGTCCCCTGCAGCGCCGCCCGCCACCGGCCCGGCGGCCACCGGCGGGGCGCAGGCGTACGCCGGGACCTGGCAGTCGGGCTTCGACTCCGGCGGCGGCCGCAACACCCGCGTCCTCACCGTCCGTCCGGGAGCCGGCGGCACCGGCACGGCCGAGATCCGGGGCGGCGGCTACCTCGACGACGGCACCGCCTACACCTGCACCTGGGACGCGTCCGTCTCCGGCGGCGGCGACGGCACCCCGCTGCACCTCGGCCCCTCCAGCGTCGTCCAGGCACAGCCGGCCTCGGCCTGCCAGCCGGGCTCGCCCTCCGACCTGGTCCTGCTCCCGGACGGCCGGATGCGCCGCGACTTCACGGACTCGGGCACCAAGGACGCGTCGCTGGTCTACAACAGGTGACACGACGCAGAAGCGCCCCGACCGCCGAGCGGTCGGGGCGCTTCCGTGCAACACGCCTTACGACAGGAAAGAGTTGATCTCGATCGTCTCGTCACGGCCCGGGCCGACGCCGATCGCGGAGATCGGGGCGCCCGACATCTCCTCCAGCGCCTTCACGTACGCCTGGGCGTTCTTCGGCAGCTCGGAGAACGTCTTGGCCTTGGAGATGTCCTCGGTCCAGCCCGGCAGCATCTCGTAGATCGGCTTCGCGTGGTGGAAGTCGGTCTGGCTGTAGGGCAGTTCCTCGACGCGCTTGCCGTCGATCTCGTACGCGACGCAGACCGGGATCTGCTCCCAGCCGGTGAGCACGTCGAGCTTGGTGAGGAAGAAGTCCGTCAGGCCGTTGACGCGGGTCGCGTAGCGGGCGATGACGGCGTCGAACCAGCCGCAGCGGCGGTCGCGGCCGGTGGTCACACCGCGCTCGCCGCCGATGGTGCGCAGCGCCTCGCCGTCCTTGTCGAACAGCTCGGTCGGGAACGGACCGGCGCCCACGCGGGTGGTGTACGCCTTCAGGATGCCGATGACCCGGTTGATCTTCGTGGGGCCGACGCCCGCACCCGTGCAGGCGCCGCCCGCGGTCGGGTTGGAGGAGGTCACGAAGGGGTACGTGCCGTGGTCGACGTCCAGCAGGGTGCCCTGGCCGCCCTCGAAGAGGACGACCTTGCCCTCGTCGATGGCGTTGTTCAGGATCAGCGTGGTGTCGGCCACGAAGGGCTTGATCTGGTCGGCGTAGGCCAGCATCTCGTCGACGATCTTCGCGGGGTCGATCGCGCGCCGGTTGTAGAGCTTCGCCAGGATCTGGTTCTTGAAGTCGAGGGCCGCCTCGACCTTCTGGGTCAGGATCGACTCGTCGTAGAGGTCCTGGACCCGGATGCCCACGCGGTTGATCTTGTCTGCATAGGTCGGGCCGATGCCGCGGCCGGTGGTGCCGATCTTCCGCTTGCCGAGGAAGCGTTCCGTCACCTTGTCGACCGTCGTGTGGTACGGCGTGATCAGGTGCGCGTTACCGCTGACCAGCAGCTTCGACGTGTCCACGCCGCGCTCGTTCAGCCCGCTCAGCTCGGAGAGCAGGACCGCCGGGTCGACGACGACACCGTTGCCGATGACCGGGGTGCACCCCGGCGAGAGGATCCCGGAAGGGAGGAGGTGGAGCGCATATTTCTGGTCACCGACGACGACCGTGTGGCCGGCGTTGTTGCCACCTTGGTAGCGCACCACGTAGTCCACGGAGCCACCGAGCAGATCGGTGGCCTTTCCCTTGCCCTCGTCACCCCACTGAGCACCGAGCAGCACAAGTGCGGGCACAGGCGTACACCCCTTCCGGGCGGGGCATGTCCAACGTGCGTGGGTGGCCTTACGCCCGCCTTGGTCAGGGCGTACGCCACCGCTAGAGCCGTCGAACCGGTGCCCCGGATAGACGAAGCCCCTGGCGCAACAGCGACAGGGGCTCTTGCACCGAGAGGTTACCTGAGGAAGGACGAACGTGTCGGCTGCAGACCCGACCGGACAGCGGCTGCTCGTCGTCGTCGACCCCGTCGCCCGCCGTGTGGACGGCGAGTCCGTGCGGATCGCGAGGGACGTGCTGTGTGCCGGATCGGTGGCGAAAATCTGTCTTCCGGAAGGCCCCGAGGAGGTGGCACGGGCCGTCGGGCGCCGGGGCCGCCGGCGGACGGTGGTGATCGGCGACGACCGCGCGCTGCTGCGGGTCGTCGCCCAGCTGCACCGCCAGCGGGAGCTGGCCGCGGCACCGCTGGCGTGGGTCCCCGTCGGCTCGCTGCCGTCCGTGTCGGTGGCGCGGGTCCTCGGCGTCCCGCTGGGGGCCGTGGCGGCCGCACGGGCCGTCCTGGACGGCGTGGAGCGGCGGCTCGGCCTGCTGGCCGACGACAGCGACGGCATCGTCCTGGGCGGCCTCTGGGTGCCCGCGGGCGACGCCGGGCGACGCTACGCGGCGGTACGGGGGGCGCCGGCCGTGTCGGCGCGCAGCGCCCTCGCCCTGCTGGCCCGCACCGGGCCCCGGCGGGGGCCGCGCCCCGGGACGCGGCTGCGGGTCGAGGCGGACGGGGTGCTGCTGGCCAACGTGGACCGGCCGGTGGGGCGCGTCGCCGTGTCCGCTCCCGCGGACGGGGGCTCCGCCCTGGCGGAGGTCGTGGTGCACGCGCGTGCGGGGCACCATCCGGTGCAGGCGCGGGCCCGCACGATCACGGTGTCCGGGCCGGACTTCCGCTACCGCGCCGACAACCGCATCCGGGGTCCGGTCCGGGTCCGGACGTGGACGGCGCTGGCGGAGGGGTGGCGATTGACGGTGCCGCGCTCGTGACCTGGGCGGCTGCGGGTCGTCTGTAGCTGGTCGCGCAGTTCCCCGCGCTCAACCCCCCGGCGTCACCAGCCCCGTCTCGTACGCAAAGACAGCCGCCTGCGTGCGGTCGCGCAACCCCAGCTTCACCAGGATCCGGCTCACGTGCGTCTTCACGGTCGACTCCGCCACGACCAGGTGTCCCGCGATCTCCGAGTTCGAGCGCCCCTGGGCGACCAGGACCAGGACCTCCGTCTCCCGTTCCGTGAGGTCCCCGATGCGCTCCTGCGTGGGCGCCGCCTTCGGTGCGCCCAGCCGGGAGAACTCCTGGATCAGCCGCTTCGTGACCGTCGGCGCGAGCAGCGCCTCGCCGTCGGCGACCACCCGCACGCCGTCCGCCAGCTGCCGCGCCGACGCGTCCTTGAGCAGGAAGCCGCTCGCCCCGGCGCGCAGCGCCTGGTAGACGTACTCGTCCAGGTCGAAGGTCGTCAGCACGAGCACCTTGGCGTCGCCGTCCGCCGCGACGATCTCGCGGGTGGCCTCCAGCCCGTTCATGCCGGGCATGCGGATGTCCATGAGCACGATGTCCGGCCGCAGCTCGGCCACCTTCTCGACCGCCTGCCGCCCGTCGACGGCCTCCCCGATCACCTCGATGTCGGGCTGCGCGTTCAGCAGCACGGAGAAGCCCTCGCGGACCATCATCTGGTCGTCCACGATCAGTACCCGGATGGTCATGCCGCGGCCTCCCCCGGCATCGCGACCGGGATGAAGGCGGCGACCTCGTAGCCGCCGTCCTCCGTCGCCTCCGCCGTCATCCCGCCGCCGAGCATGCCGACGCGCTCGCGCATGCCCAGCACCCCGTGCCCGGCGCCCGGCGAGGGCTTGGCCAGGCGGTCGGCCGGGCCGTTGACGATGCGCAGGCCGAGCCCGCCGAGGACGTAAGAGACCTCCACGCGCGCCGTGGCACCCGGCGCATGGCGCAGGACGTTGCTGAGCGCCTCCTGCACGATCCGGTACGCCGACAGCTCGACGCCCTGCGGCAGCGGCCGCACCGCGCCCGTGGTCACGTGCTCGACCTCCAGACCGGCGGAGCGCACGTTGCCCAGGAGCAGGCCGAGGTCGGCCAGCGTGGGCTGCGGCGCCTCCGGCGCGGCGTCCTCCTCGGACCGTACGACGCCGAGCACCCGGCGCAGTTCGGTGAGGGCCGCCACGGCGTTCTCCCGGATGGTCTGGAACGCGGCCGCCAGTTCGGGCGGGGTGTCCTGCACCCGGTACGGTGCGGCCTCGGCCTGGATGGCGACCACGGACATGTGGTGGGCCACCACGTCGTGCAGCTCCCGGGCGATGGTGGTGCGCTCCTCCAGCAGCGTCCGCCGCGACCGCTCGACCTGTGTGACGGCCGCCTGGGCCTCGACCTGCTGCTTGCCCTCGCGCAGGCCGCGCACGGCGACCACGGCGAAGAGCACGAAGCCGGTGAAGACCACCATCTGGAACAGCCCCCCGTCGAGGGCTCCCCCGTACGACCGGAACACCCCGAGGAACACTGCCAGCGCCCCGGTCAGCAGCCACATCCCGGCCGCGACGCGCGGCCGGGTGCGCAGCGCCACCAGGACCATCACGGCGACGTGCGGCAGGAAGCCGCCCGGCGACCACGGCGAGATGCTGTAGCCGAACGGCGACACCATGCCTGTGAGGAACATCACGCCGAACGACAGCCACCACGCGCCGACCGGCCGGACCAGGGTCGTCATGATCGGCACGCCGACGAACAGCGCCGGGAGGAAGCCCGCGTGTTCGACGGTGGCCAGCATGATCATGAGGGCGAAGCCCACGACGACGGTGTGCGGCAGCCACCGCGTGTACCGGGCGGCCCGGCGCGGCAGCGCCCGCACCAGCCGGTGGTCGGCGGCGAGCGGCGGCAGCGGCCGGAAGGCGAAGGCGTCGGTGACGAGGTCCTCCCGGAGGCGATGGAGGAAGGTCCTCGCCACGCGCAGCTCCTCGCTGTGAAGGCCGGTCTCGTATGTGTCGGTCACACGTTCCACGCTAAGCGGAGGGGCCTGCGGCCGGCGTCCGTACGAGTGGGGATTTCCGGGGGTCCGCCTCAAGTACTACGTGCCCCGTCGGGGCGCGGGGAACTCCCGGGGCTTCGCCCCGGACCCCTGGGGTGGTGCGTCGGCTGCAGGGCCGTCGTGGCTGGTCGCGCAGTTCCCCGCGCC
>NZ_JBSFWU010000153.1:0-12617 GCF_053594995.1 Streptomyces sp. NPDC002536 | reverse complement strand
GCGAGAGGGCGGGGCACCCTCGCGTGGAACAGACCGCCGTAAAAAGTTCAGTCCCCGGAAGGACCCGTCCCGCTCCCACCCCGCACCCGACCCACGGATCAGCCGCGGACGCCCACGGCGCGACGCCGCAGCACCGTGAACGCGATGCCGGCAGCGCTCACGGCGGCAAACCCACCGACGGCCGCAGCGAGCGCCGCGTCGTTGCCCTCACGCACCCCTTCGGCACCGGCGGCGACGCCGCCCTCGGGGATGGCCTTGGTCTGGGCGGCGTCGGAGGACGCCAGCTGCACCGAGGCGTTGGTGGCCTTGGCGGCACCGGTGCCGGCGCCCTTGGCGTCACCCCCGGCGCAGCCCTCGGGCAGCGCCGGGAAGTCGTTGACGGCATGGGTCTTGAGGCCGCCCTCCACCCCGGTCACGAGCTTCGGGCTGGAGCTGTCGGCACCCTCGATCCGCGCCAGGAAGCCGTACTTCTCGTCGAGCTCGGGGTGCTTGCGGTCGATCCAGGTGCCGACCTGCTCACCGTCGCCCGCGTCCTTGAAGCCCGCCTTCGGGCCCTCGAGGTCGTTCATCAGGATGGCGACGGTGCCCGCGCCGATGGAAACCTCCTTGGTCACCCGGCACTTGGCCGCGGCCGGGTCGGCCGAGGTGACCGGGCCCTGACCGGCCCCGCCCTTGTCCCAGTCCCGCACGTAGCTGATGCTGCCGTCGGTCCCGTTGACCGTGACGAACCAGGCCTTGTAGCCGACGGTGACGTCCTTGCCGAAGGCGTTCAGGACCTTGACGACCTCACCGTCGGAGACGATCTCCGCTCGGTAGTGGTCACCGAGACGGTAGGACTTCACGACGCTGCCGTCCGGCAACCTCCGGCTGCCGGCCTCCTTGCCGCTGCCCGTGAGGATTTCGCCGCGCAGAGCGGTGAGCGTGACGGTCATCCCGTGGTACTCGAAGGTCACGTCACGGCCGTCGGCCTTGACCGACTTGACGACCGCATCGCCCGACATGACGTCGGCCCGGTGCGTCTCGGGACCGGACTCGTAGACCTCGACCACGGTGCCATCGGCAAGCGTCACGGTCCGGAGCGGCCACCAGGTCCCGACGACCTTCCCGGAGTCCTTGTCGCCGGCCTTGCCGGCGCCGGGCGCCTTGCCGCCCTCCGGCTTCTCCTCGGTCTTCTTGTCCGCCTTGGGCTGCTCCGGAACAGCCTTGCCGGCGGACGCCGGGGCGGCAGGGGTGGTGACGGTGGTACCGGCGCCGCCCTCGACCGCCTTGGCGGCAGGGGCAGCCGGGGCCACAGGGGCGGCAGGCGCGTCGGCGAACGCGGCAGCGGCGGGAGTGAGGACCGCGCTCGCGAGCGCGGCGGAGGTGACGGCAGCACGCAGTGCGGAACGGCGGCGCGGGGACAGAGCAGACATGCAGGGCTCCTGGCGGAACTGGGCCTGGAAAGACCTAGGAAGGAAAGAGATAGGGATTTCGCATGCCGCTTCCCTCGGATCGGTTGAGACCGGAGAGGTCAGACGGTGTCGCTGAGAAAACTGTAATTGACCACCTGTGAGCGAACTTTCCGTTCTATGTCACGGAACATCAACAGCAACCGGGAGGGAGGGATCCAGTTCCGCAAAGCACCCAAACCGGACAACACAGAAAGGCGGACCAGCTGTCACGACGACAGCGGTCCGCCCCTCAACACCCGGCCACGGCTCAGGCGTTGGCACCCACGGCCTTGCGCCGCCGGTACAGCACCGCGAAGCCGATGCCGGCGGCACCGACCGACGCAAGCGCGCCACCGCTCGCGAGCAGCACCTGGTGGTCACCACCCTGCTCACCGACCCCCTCGGCACCGGCCGCGACGCCGCCCGCCGGTATGGCCTTGGTCTGGGCGGCAGCGGCCGACACGGCCTGCACCGAGGTACCGGTGCTCTGCCCACGCGTGGCGGCAGCAGCGGAATTCCCCTTGCTCCCCCCGCCCTTGCCGCCCCCGATCCACGAGGACTCCACGGTGCCGTCCGCGTTCAGCACCACGCGCATACCGCCCCACTGACCAACGCTGTTGCCCTTGCTCGACAGAATCAACACGAGGTGACCGTCGACAGCGAGCTCACCGCGGAAATTGTCCAGGCGGTCCTTGCCGACCGCCATCCGGTGACCGTCGACAAGGGCGTACGAGACCGGCTCCTCACCCTTGGCGCCCTCGGCCCACGAGGACTCCACGGTGCCGTCCGCGTTCAGCACCACGCGCATACCGCCCCAGTAACCGACGCTGTTGCCCTTGCTCGACAGAATCAACACGAGGTGACCGTCGACAGCGAGCTCACCGCGGAAATTGTCCAGGCGGTCCTTGCCGACCGCCATCCGGTGACCGTCGACAAGGGTGAACGAGGACGGCTCCGTCTTCTTGTCACTCTGCGACTGCCGGTCCTGCTTCCGGTCGCCCTCGGCCGACACCTTCGGGGCAGGCACGGTGGCAGTGCCCGGCTCGGCCGCCTTGGCGGCAGGCGCGGCAGGCGCCGCAGGCGCACCCGGCACCGCAGGTGCGTCGGCGAACGCGGCAGCGGCAGGGGCGAGGACCGCGCCAGCCAGCGCGGCGGAGGTGACAACGGCACGCAGTGCGGAACGGCGGCGCGGGGACAGAGCAGACATGCAGGGCTCCTGGCGGAACTGGGCCCGGAAGGACCCGAGGAGGGAAAAGGGAGGGATTTCGCATGCCGCTTCCCTCGGATCGGTCGGGGCCGGAGAGGTCAGACGGTGTCGCTGAGAAAGACAGTAAACGATCTTGAGTGACCGAACTTTCCGCTTATTGTCACGGAACATCAACAGCAACCGGGAGGCACTCCTCCACTCCCGCCAAACCGGACCCACCCCATCGCGAGGCAGCACCAACCCCCCACCCCCGCACCACCGTTGCGCCGACCACCACCCGGCACGACCGGACACCGCGCAAACGATCTTGCGGGCCCCGCCATTTCGTTACCTCCGCAAGGAGTGACACGCGCTACGCGCGTAGATATGCTCATCCGGTGACCATGCCCACTGTTCCCTCATACGGCAACGAAGCCGCGGAGCGACTGGCGTCGATGGCGGACGTGACCGCCTCCGACGGTGCGCTGCGCCGCTTCCTGCACGGCCTGCCGGGCGTCGACCCGGTCGGGCTGGAAGCCCGCGCCGCAGCGCTCGGGACCCGCTCGATCAAGACGACGGCGAAGGCGTACGCCATCGACCTGGCGATCTCGATGATCGACCTGACGACCCTGGAGGGCGCGGACACCCCGGGCAAGGTCCGGGCCCTGTGCGCCAAGGCCCTGAATCCGGACCCGACCGACCGCGGCACCCCCCGTACCGCGGCGGTCTGCGTCTACCCCGACATGGTGGCCACGGCCGCCGAGGCCGTGGCGGGCTCGGACGTCAAGGTCGCGTCCGTCGCCACCGCGTTCCCGGCGGGCCGCGCCGCGCTGCCGGTGAAGCTGGCCGACACGGCCGACGCCGTCGCCGCGGGTGCGGACGAGATCGACATGGTGATCGACCGGGGTGCCTTCCTCTCCGGCCGCTACCTGTCGGTCTTCGAGGAGATCAAGGCCGTCAAGGAGGCCTGCCGCCGCGAGGACGGCACCGCCGCCCGGCTGAAGGTGATCTTCGAGACCGGCGAGCTGTCGACGTACGACAACATCCGCCGCGCCTCCTGGCTCGGCATGCTGGCCGGCGCCGACTTCATCAAGACCTCCACCGGCAAGGTCGCGGTGAACGCCACCCCGGCGAACACCCTGCTGATGCTGGAGGCCGTGCGCGACTTCCGTGCGACGACCGGTGTCCAGGTCGGTGTGAAGCCGGCCGGCGGCATCCGCACGACCAAGGACGCGATGAAGTTCCTGGTGCTGGTCAACGAGACCGTCGGCGAGGAGTGGCTGTCCAACCACTGGTTCCGCTTCGGTGCCTCCAGCCTCCTCAACGACCTGCTGATGCAGCGCCAGAAGCTGAGCACCGGGCGCTACTCCGGTCCCGACTACGTGACGGTGGACTGACCATGGCTTTCGAATACGCACCGGCTCCCGAGTCGCGCGCGGTCGTCGACATCGCCCCGTCCTACGGGCTGTTCATCGACGGCGAGTTCCGCGAGGCCTCGGACGGCAAGGTCTTCAAGAGCGTCTCCCCCTCGACCGAGGAGGTGCTCTCCGAGGTCGCGCAGGCGTCGGCCGAGGACGTGGACGCGGCCGTCAAGGCCGCCCGCAAGGCCTTCGAGAAGTGGTCCGCGCTGCCGGGCTCGGAGCGCGCGAAGTACCTGTTCCGCATCGCGCGGATCATCCAGGAGCGCAGCCGCGAGCTCGCCGTCCTCGAAACCCTCGACAACGGCAAGCCGATCAAGGAGACGCGCGACGCCGATCTCCCCCTCGTCGCCGCGCACTTCTTCTACTACGCGGGCTGGGCCGACAAGCTGGACCACGCCGGCTTCGGGCCGAACCCCCGGCCGCTGGGCGTGGCCGGCCAGGTCATCCCGTGGAACTTCCCGCTGCTGATGCTGGCGTGGAAGATCGCCCCGGCGCTGGCCGCGGGCAACACGGTGGTCCTCAAGCCCGCCGAGACGACCCCGCTCTCCGCGCTGTTCTTCGCGGACATCTGCCGCCAGGCCGGCCTGCCCAAGGGCGTCGTCAACATCCTGACCGGCGACGGCTGGACGGGCGCCGCGCTCGTCGCGCACGAGGGCGTCGACAAGGTCGCCTTCACCGGCTCCACGGCCGTCGGCAAGGAGATCGCCCGTACCGTCGCCGGCACGGACAAGAAGCTCACGCTCGAACTGGGCGGCAAGGGCGCCAACATCGTCTTCGACGACGCCCCGATCGACCAGGCCGTCGAGGGGATCGTCAACGGCATCTTCTTCAACCAGGGCCAGGTCTGCTGCGCGGGCTCGCGCCTGCTGGTCCAGGAGTCGATCCAGGACGAGCTGCTGGACGCGCTCAAGCGGCGCATGTCCACGCTGCGCGTCGGCGACCCGCTCGACAAGAACACCGATGTCGGTGCGATCAACTCGGCCGAGCAGCTCGCCCGTATCACGGCGCTCGCCGACAGCGGCGAGGCCGAGGGTGCCGAGCGCTGGGCCCCGGCCTGCGAACTGCCCTCCTCCGGCTACTGGTTCGCGCCGACGCTCTTCACGAACGTCTCCCAGGCGCACCGGATCGCCCGCGAGGAGATCTTCGGCCCGGTGCTGTCCGTGCTGACCTTCCGCACCCCGGCCGAGGCCGTGGCGAAGGCGAACAACTCGCAGTACGGCCTGTCCGCCGGCATCTGGACGGAGAAGGGTTCGCGGATGCTCGCCGTGGCGGGCAAGCTGCGTGCGGGCGTCGTCTGGGCCAACACGTTCAACAAGTTCGACCCGACCTCGCCGTTCGGCGGCTTCAAGGAGTCGGGCTTCGGCCGCGAGGGCGGCCGCCACGGTCTGGAGGCCTACCTCGATGTCTGATGCAAGGCTGAGCGTTCTCAAGACCTACAAGCTGTTCGTCGGGGGCAAGTTCCCCCGGTCCGAGAGCGGGCGGGTGTACGAGGTGACCGACTCCAAGGGCAAGTGGCTCGCCAACGCGCCGCTCTCGTCCCGCAAGGACGGGCGGGACGCGGTCGTCGCGGCCCGCAAGGCCGCGGGCGGCTGGGCGGGTGCCACGGCGTACAACCGCGGCCAGATCCTCTACCGCATCGCCGAGATGCTGGAGGGCCGCCGCGACCAGTTCATCGGTGAAGTGGCCGATGCCGAGGGCCTGTCGAAGTCCAAGGCGGCCGCCCAGGTGGACGCGGCGATCGACCGCTGGGTCTGGTACGCGGGCTGGACGGACAAGATCGCCCAGGTCGTGGGCGGCACGAACCCGGTGGCGGGGCCGTTCTTCAACGTCTCCTCGCCGGAGCCGACCGGTGTCGTGGCCGTCGTGGCCCCGCAGGAGTCGTCGTTCCTCGGGCTGGTGTCGGTGATCGCCCCGGTGATCGCCGGCGGCAACGCCGTGATCGTGATCGCCTCCGAGGGCTCGCCGCTGCCGGCGCTGTCGCTGGGCGAGGTGCTGGCCACCTCGGACCTGCCCGGCGGTGTGGTCAACATCCTGTCCGGCAAGGCCGCGGAGATCGCCCCGTCGCTCGCCGCGCACCAGGACGTCAACGCGATCGACCTGGCCGGCGCGGACGCCGAGCTGGCCAAGGCGCTGGAGATCGCCGCGGCGGACAACCTCAAGCGCGTGCTCCGTCCACAGCCTGTGGACTGGTCCGCGACTCCGGGCACGGAGCGCCTGACGGCGTTCCTGGAGACCAAGACCGTCTGGCACCCGACCGGTTCGCTGGGCGCGGGCGGTTCCGCGTACTGACGGCCTGACGGCCTGACCGCCCCCGCACACGCGCAACGGCGGCTCCCCTCCACGGGGAGCCGCCGTCGTCGTCCGTACGGACGGGCTCAGACGTACGGACGGTCTCAGGAGCCGCCTGCTGCCGGCAGCAGGTTGGCCGCAGCGCCGACCACGGGCAGGTCCCCCACGTGACCGCCCTTGGCGAGCGGGTCGGTGGCCAGCGAGGTGCCCACGGGCTTGAAGTCGGCGACCTGCGTGCGCGCGCCGTTGTCGAGCGGGTCGACGCCGGTGTTGGCCAGCGGGTCGGTCGGGAGGTTCTTGAGCACCGGTGTCAGGCCCTCGAGCGACTTCTCCAGGGCGATGTGGGTGCCTTCGACGGCCGCGAGGACGTCGGTACGGCCGAACTGGGCGCGCGCCTGTCCCGCGCCCGCGGCACTGGCGCCGGCCGCGCTGCCCGCGACGAGCGCGGCGCCTGCGGAAACGGTCAGCCCCACGCGCACCAGGTTGCGTGCGAAGGGCGGAGGGGGATGAGGCACGGTACGGGCGTGCCGTGCGTGCCGTGCGTGGGAGGCCATGACCACCTGCCGGGTCGGAGAATTACGTCAGCGATTGGCAACGGAACGTATCGGAGTGATGACGCTTCGCGCACGTCCCGACCCGGGGGGATCCCCCGTTCGGCCCAATGCGTCACACTGGTGTCCCGTGACTTCCTCCTGCCATCCGCGCGTCGTCCTGCTGACCGGCCCGTCCGGTTCCGGAAAGTCGTCCCTCGCCGCCCGTACCGGGCTGCCCGTGCTCAACCTCGACGACTTCTACAAGGAGGGCGACGACCCCACGCTGCCGCTGCTCGCGGACGGCTCGGGCACCGACTGGGACTCGCCGCGGTCGTGGGACGCGGACGCGGCCGTGGCCGCCGTCGAGGAGCTGTGCCGCACGTCCCGGACGGCGGTCCCGGTGTACGACATCTCCACCAGCTCCCGGACGGGCACGAGCGTGCTCGACATCGGCCGCACGCCGCTGTTCATCGCCGAGGGCATCTTCGCCGCCGACATCATCGGCCGCTGCCGGGAGCTGGGCGTGCTGGCGGATGCGCTGTGCCTGCGCGGCCGTCCCTCGACGACCTTCCGGCGCCGGCTGGTGCGCGATCTGCGCGAGGCCCGCAAGCCCGTGCTCTACCTGCTCCGCCGCGGGCTGCGGCTGATGCGCAGCGAGCGCGGCATCGTGGCGCGGCAGACGGCGCTGGGCGCCTTCGCCTGCGGCGGGGAGACGGCCATGGGCCGGATCGCCGCGGCGGCCGCGGGCCGACGGGGTCCGGTGCGCGAGGCGGTGCCGGACGCGGCGCCCGCCGCCACCGTCACCGGGGCGTGAAGGCGGGAGCGGGCGGGCAGACCCCCCGGCTGCCCGCCCGCTCCCTTTCCCCCCGTTTCCCCCCTCTGTGGTTTCCCCCCGTGTCCCCCGTTGCCCCCAGGTCTCTCAGGCGACCAGTTCCCCGAAGCACTCCTCGACCGCGCGGCCGTTGGCGATGGCCTCGTCGTCGCGCAGCCGGCGCAGCGAGCGCCAGATGCTGCTCTTGACCGTGCCGACGCTGATGTCCAGGATCTCCGCGATCTCCGGGTCCGTGCGGCCCTCGTAGTAGCGCAGGACGAGCATGGTGCGCTGCAGTTCGGGCAGCCGGGCCAGCGCCTGCCAGAGGACGGCGCGCAGTTCGGTGCCGCGCATCGCGTCGTGCTCGCCGACGGTCTCCGGGAGCTCCTCGGTCGGGTACTCGTTGAGCTTCCGCCGGCGCCAGGCGCTGATGTGCAGGTTGGTCATGGTGCGGCGGAGGTAGCCGCCGACCGCGGCCTTGTCGGTGATCCGGTCCCAGGCGCGGTACGTGGAGAACAGCGCGCTCTGCAGCAGGTCCTCGGCCTCGTACCGGTCGCCGGTCAGGTGGTAGGCGGTCGCGTACAGGGAGGCCCGGCGCTCCTGGACGTAGGCGGTGAACTCGGCCTCCGTCCGCGAAGCGCTCTGCCGGCGTCCCCCCGTGATGTCGGTGACATCGGCCGCCGCAGCAGGCTTCTCCCCGTACGCGATTGCATCCACAGCCACCATGTACGGCGGCCGGACGCGTCCGGTGCTGCGGGCGCACCCCCGTCCACCCGTTACCGCACCGGACTTCTCCGAACCCCTGCCGGCGTCGTGCAGGCGCGTGCGAACTGCGCTGGTCGTCGAGCTGTGCAGGGTGTTCATCTCGCGCCCCCCGTCGTGGAGCCGGCCGGTCCGGTAGTGCTCCCGGACCTTGGTCTTGCCCGGTGCATCACAGCCTGCCGGGCCAGTTTCATCGCGCTGTCCGCCGACTGTCACAGCCCTGCAACAGGCGAAGCCGGGGTCGTGACAGGATCCGTCTGTCGAACTACCGGCCACTCTTAGGCCAGAATGACCACCGTGCCTTTCCTGTTGCTGATCGAGGACGACGACGCCATCCGCACGGCCCTCGAAATGTCGCTGTCCCGCCAGGGTCACCGTGTGGTGACCGCGGCGAGCGGCGAGGACGGTCTGAAGCTGCTGCGCGAGCAGCGGCCGGACCTGATCGTGCTGGACGTCATGCTGCCCGGCATCGACGGCTTCGAGGTGTGCCGCCGGATCCGGCGCACCGACCAGCTGCCGATCATCCTGCTCACCGCGCGCAGCGACGACATCGACGTCGTGGTGGGCCTGGAGTCGGGTGCGGACGACTACGTGGTCAAGCCCGTGCAGGGCCGGGTGCTGGACGCCCGGATCCGGGCCGTGCTGCGCCGCGGCGAGCGGGAGTCCAGCGACTCGGCGACCTTCGGCTCGCTGATGATCGACCGTTCCGCGATGACGGTCACCAAGAACGGCCAGGACCTCCAGCTCACGCCGACCGAGCTGCGGCTGCTGCTGGAGCTGAGCCGCCGGCCGGGGCAGGCGCTGTCCCGGCAGCAGCTGCTGCGCCTGGTCTGGGAGCACGACTACCTGGGCGACTCCCGGCTGGTGGACGCCTGCGTCCAGCGGCTGCGCGCCAAGGTCGAGGACGTGCCGTCCTCCCCCACCCTCATCCGTACGGTCCGCGGCGTCGGCTACCGCCTGGACGCCCCGCAGTGAACGAGAACACGCACGGGAACACGCACGAGAGCACGTACGAGGAAGCAGAGAGCGCACAGTGACGGACAAGCCCGGTCGGGTGCGGGGCTGGGCCGCGGCCAGGAACGTGCTGAAGCTCAGCGTGCGGTGGATCAGCCTGCGGCTGCGGCTGATGCTCGTCTTCGCGCTGGTCGCCCTGGCGGCCGCGGTGTCGGCGTCCGCCATCGCGTACTGGCTCAACCGTGACGCGGTGCTCACCCGGACCCAGAACGCCGCCCTGGACGACTTCCGCAAGTCCCTCCAGGACAACACCGCTTCGCTGCCGCTGCTGCCCACCTGCCCCGAACTGCAGGAGGCCGCGGACCGGATGGCGGCCACCTCGCAGAAGTACGAGGTGCTGCTGATCGGCAAGGTCAAGGGCGGCGGCGACTGCGCCGCGCCGTCCGACCGCGACCTGTTCCCGCTCAAGGTCGTTCCGCAGAGCCTGGTCACGGCGGTCAACCGGGAGCGCCGGGTGGACGAGTCGAACCCGTACCCGTACCACCTGTACTGGCAGCGGATCACGCTCGGCGGGAAGCCTTATCTGGTGGGCGGCGCGAAGGTGATCGGCGGCGGGCCGACCGGGTACCTGCTGAAGTCCCTGGAGAACGAGCGCGCCGACCTCAACTCGCTGGCCTGGTCGCTCGGCATCGCCACCGGCCTGGCGCTGATCGGCTCCGCCCTGCTCGCCCAGGCCGCCGCCTCCACGGTGCTGCGGCCCGTGCAGCGCCTCGGCGAGGCGGCCCGGCGGCTCGGCGAGGGCCAGCTGGACACCCGGCTGCAGGTCTCGGGCACCGACGAACTGGCGGATCTCTCGCGGACGTTCAACCGGACCGCCGAGGCGCTGCAGAAGCGCGTCGAGGAGCTCAGCGCGCGCGAGTCCGCGAGCCGCCGCTTCGTCGCCGACATGTCGCACGAGCTGCGCACCCCGCTGACCGCGATCACCGCGGTGACGGAGGTGCTGGAGGACGAGGCCGACTCCCTCGACCCGATGATCGCGCCCGCGGTGCAGCTCGTGGTCAGCGAGACGCGGCGCCTGAACGACCTGGTGGAGAATCTGATGGAGGTCACCCGCTTCGACGCGGGCACGGCCCGCCTGGTCCTGGACGACGTGGACGTCGCCGACCAGGTCACCGCCTGCATCGACGCCCGTGCCTGGCTGGACGCCGTCGAACTGGACGCCGAGCGCGGCATCATGTCCCGCCTCGACCCGCGCCGCCTGGACGTCATCCTCGCCAACCTCATCGGCAACGCCCTCAAGCACGGCGGCTCCCCGGTGCGGGTCTCCGTGCGGACCGAGGACGACTCGCTGCGCATCGACGTGCGCGACCACGGCCCGGGCATCCCGGAGGACGTGCTGCCGCACGTCTTCGACCGCTTCTACAAGGCGAGCGCCTCCCGGCCGCGTTCCGAGGGCAGCGGGCTTGGCCTGTCGATCGCCCTGGAGAACGCACACATCCACGGCGGCGAGATCACGGCCGCCAACTCCCCCGAGGGCGGCGCCGTCTTCACGCTCACCCTGCCCCGCGACGCCTCCAGCCTCACCGAGGACGGCGAGGACGGCGGCAGCACGACGGAAGGGGGCGCGCAGTGAGACGCCGCCGCACCGCCGCCCGTGCCGCCGCGCTGGCCGCCGGGCTGTCCCTGCTCGCCGGCTGCGGCATCCGCGGCACGGCCGTCCCCGTGGACGCGGGCAGTGCCCCGTCGCGCGCGACCTGTGTCGTGCGCCCCGGCGCGCAGAACGCGCTGCCCACCGGAAGCATCACCGTGTCCGTCCAACTGGTCTGCACCTCGCAGCTACTGCCCGTGACGCGCGCGGTCGTGCTCCCGGCCGACAGCGACGCCGTGCAGGCCGCCTCCGCGCTCCTGGACGAGCTGCGGCGGCAGCCCTCGCCCGCCGAGGACGAGGCCGGATTCTCCACGTCCGTCCCGGCCCGGCTGACCGTCGGTGCCCCGCACAAGGGCGACCCCGCCGGGACGCTGCGCCTGAACACCGCCCCCGACCAGCTGCCTCCCGTGGCCCTGGCCCAAC
The DNA here is from genome assembly GCF_053594995.1 of Streptomyces sp. NPDC002536. Classification (NCBI taxonomy): domain Bacteria; kingdom Bacillati; phylum Actinomycetota; class Actinomycetes; order Kitasatosporales; family Streptomycetaceae; genus Streptomyces; species Streptomyces sp. NPDC002536. The sequence continues at coordinate 1,160 of NZ_JBSFWU010000153.1, read as the reverse complement.
TCGTGTGCACCTTCGGGGGCACCGCGGCGGCCGACGGCCGGGGCACCGTGGTCCTGGGCGGGCCCGGCGACGAGGACCCCAAGGGCTACCAGTGCACCGACGAGCTGCGCACGCACCCGGAGAGCATCCGCGGGACCGGCGCCACCGTCTCTTGACGCGACGCTGACTCTCCGTGCCCGGCAGGCGGAACCGCACGCCCCGCGCGCGGCGTCCGTAGGGGCGTGCAGCGTCATGGCTATGGCGGTACGCCCGCCCTCCGATACCGCTACCGCGTCGCGGGCTGCGTCCTCCTGGCCGCATACCTCCTCGTGCTCGGCTGGCTCGCCCTGCGCCCGCTGACCGCACCCTGGGTGACCGCCGCGCACCTGGAGCCCCTGGCCACGATCCGCGCCGACCTGGCGATGGACCCGTGGGACGCGGCCTGGGCCATAGGGACGGGGATCGTGCCCTACGCGCCGCTGGGCGTGCTGCTGCCGTGGGCGGGGGGCCGGCTCGACGTGTCGCCGCTGGGCTCGCTGACCCGCACGGTCTTCACCTGCGCCATGCTCTCCCTGGCGCTCCAGGTCGTGCAGAGCGGCGTGGCCGGGCAGATCCTGGACGTCGACGCGCTGCTGCTGAACGTGGCGGGGGTGACGCTCGTGCACCTGGCGGTGGTTCCGGCGGTGCGGGCGCGGCTGCGCAGGCGGGCGGGGTCCGGCGGAGGTCGTACGGCGGACCCCGAGGGGGGACTCAGGGCGGACGCGACCGCCCGCCGTCCCCTCCTCCGGGAGGACCGGGACCGGGGTCTGACCCCTACGATGCCCAGGGTCGGGATCGCCCCCTAGAGTGACGCTTTGCTCCGGATCGCAGCCGTAGCGTGGTGGATGTCGGGAAACGTTCCCGCACCCTCCACCACCGACGAGGAGTCCGTCATGTCCGCCCCGCTGGTCCGCCCCCGTCAGCACAGGATGATCGCCGGAGTCTGCGCGGGCCTGGCCCGGCGGTTCGGGATCTCCCGCACGACGATGCGGGTGCTGTTCCTGCTGTCGTGCCTGCTGCCCGGCCCGCAGTTCCTGCTCTACCTCGCCCTGTGGATCCTGCTGCCCTCCGAGGGGGAGGGCAAGCAGTCCGCCGGCTGGTGATCCGCCGGCCGCTCGCGACAGCGCGGCGGCCGCGCGCCC
>NZ_JBSFWU010000152.1:0-12651 GCF_053594995.1 Streptomyces sp. NPDC002536 | reverse complement strand
CAGCTGGTCCGCTGCGCTGCTGTTGCCGTTGATCGCAGGGCGATAGCGGCCGGCGGTCGGCCCTCGATCTCATCGGGATTTCATCGCTTCCTGGCGGCTGTCCGGCGTTTCTGCGGCCGTGCCGAAGAAAAGGATCAGTAGGCCGAGTTCACGTTGTCCATCGAGCCGTAGACCTTGGCCGCGTAATTGCAGGCGGCGGTGATGTTGGCGACCGGGTCGTAGATGTTCCAGGACGTGCCGTCGACGTGGTACGCCTTGAAGGTCGGGTCGATCACCTGCAGCAGGCCCTTCGAGGGGGTGCCGGCGACAGCGTTGGAGTCCCAGTTGTTGATGGCGTTGGGGTTGCCCGTCGACTCCCGCATGACATTGCGGTAGATGCCGTTGTAGGTGCCCGGGATGCCCTTGGCGGCCATGATGTCCAGGGCCTGCTTGATCCAGCCGTCCAGGTTGTTGGCGTAGGCCTTGGGGGCCGGGGCTGCGGGGGCGGCCTCGACCGGCTTGCGCTCCTCGGAACGGCTCGCGGCCTGCTGCTCGGCGCGCTCCTTGTCGGCCTTGGCCTTCGCCTCGTCGTCGGCCTTCTTCTTGGCCTCGGCGGCGGTCTTGGCCTGCGCGGCGGCGGCGTCCGACTGCTTGTTCAGCTCGTCCTGCTGGGTCTCGCCGAAGGCCGAGGTGTTCCAGGCGACCTCCTTGACACCGATCGACTGCGCGTCGCCCTTGGCGTCGGCGGTCGGCACGAGCGCGAAGGCCAGAGCGGCGGCACCCGCGGCGGCGACGCCGGCGGCGGAGAACTTGTGGACCTTGGTCAGGCGGGTATAACCAGAGATGGGGGAGCGCATGAGTGAGCTGAACCTCTTCCGATCGCGTGAGCCGCAGCGGCCGTTTTTTGGGCTGAAAAAACAGCGCCGCGTCTCTCGACGGCGCCGTGCGACGGGGGAAATTCTTAGCGCTCGCAAAATGCTGTGGCAAAGGTGTGACGTACTATCCCGCTTCGTTGCGGAGGGGGCTGCCGGCGCCCCGGCGAACCTGTCCGGTCCCTGTGCGCACCGCCGCTTACGGCGGACTTATGCGTCCACTAGGCGGCTTCGTAAGTGATCTGCGTCCCATGAGCGGGCTCACACCGGGACCCCCGGGGGTTCACCCGGTGTGAGCGCTGCAGTGCATTCCGTGGAGACGGTCTCAGACCTCCACCAGCACCTGGTCCAGGCTCTTGCGCACCAGGTCCGGCACCTCGCAGTCCGCCGCCGGATAGCCGACGGGGATCACCGCGAAGGCCTTCTCGTTCACCGGCCGCCCCAGCACCTCCGCCAGGAACCGCATCGGACTCGGCGTGTGCACCAGCGCAGCCAGCCCCGACAGATGCAGCGCCGAGAGCAGCATCCCGACCGCGATGCCGACCGACTCGTCCACGTAGTAGTGCTTGCGCCGCTCGCCGTCCGCGCCGAGCCAGTAGCGCTGCTGGAAGACCACGATCAGCGCCGGGGCGTCCGTCAGGTGAGGCTTGACCTCGTCCGTGCCCAGCGGGCGCAGCGCCGCCAGCCACTCCTCGCCCAGCCGCCCCTCGTAGGAGACGCGTTCCTCCTCCTCGGCGGCCGCCCGGATCCGCCGCCGCACCTCCGGGTCCTTCACCAGCACGAACGTCCACGGCTGCTGGTGCGCCCCGGACGGCGCAGTGGCCGCGCACGCGATCGCGTCCCGCACGACCTGATCGGGCACGGGGTCGGCGGAGAACCGCCGGACGGTCCTGCGCCGGTCCATCCGCTCCCGCAGCTCCGCGGCCCGGACGAGGGACTCGGCGGCGGGCATCCGCGCGGGCCGGTAGGGCACCGGCCGGTAGGGCTCGCCATGGATGGGTGTCCACTGCATCGGTGACGTCATGGCCCGAGTCTGGCCCGCGCGGGCCTTTCGGCCTAGGCCCCGGGTCCCGGCCGCAGGCCGCCGCCGGTCCGATCCCTCCCGCCGTGACCCGTGGGTACGGTGAGGCCATGACCACTGGCCCACGCTCCGGACTGACCGCCGTGAGCAGCGCCCTCCTCGCCATGAGCCGGCATCTGGAGGTGCGCGACGTCCTGCACACGATCGTCGCCTCGGCCCGCGAACTCCTCGACGCCGAGTACGCGGCGCTCGGCGTCCCCGACGACCACGGCGGCTTCGCCCAGTTCGTCGTGGACGGCATCAGCGACGAGCAGTGGAAGGCCATCGGCCCGCTGCCCCGCCAGCACGGCATCCTCGCCGCCATGCTCCGGGAGGCCACCCCGCAGCGCCTGGCGGACGTCCGCCTCGACCCCCGCTTCGAGGGCTGGCCCGCCGCCCACCCCGACATGTCCGACTTCCTCGGCATGCCCGTCGCCGCCGACGGCGACGAGATCCTGGGCGCGATCTTCCTGGCGAACAAGCGCTGCCCCAAGCCGGCCGGCGGCTGCGGCTTCACCGCCGAGGACGAGGAACTGCTGCGCGTCCTCGCCCAGCACGCCGCCATAGCCCTCACCAACGCCCGCCTCTACGAGCGCAGCCGCGAACTGACCATCGCCGGGGAACGGTCCCGCCTCGCGCACGAGCTGCACGACGCCGTCTCCCAGAAGCTCTTCTCCCTGCGGCTGACCGCCCAGGCCGCCACCGCCCTCGTGGACCGCGACCCGGCCCGTGCCAAGGAGGAGCTGCACGAGGTCGCCCGGCTCGCCGCCGAGGCGGCCGACGAACTGCGCGCCGCCGTCGTGGAGCTGCGCCCCGCCGGGCTGGACGAGGACGGACTCGTCGCCACCCTGCGCACCCAGATCAAGGTCCTCGACCGGGCCCACACCGCCCGCGTCACCTTCACCTCCCGCGGCGTACGGGCCCTGCCGGCCGCCCAGGAGGAGGCGCTGCTGCGCGTGGCCCAGGAGGCCCTGCACAACGCGCTGCGCCACTCCGGGGCCGGCACCGTCGAGGTCACCCTGGCCCGCTGCGGCCAGGGCGCGGCCCTGCGGGTGGCGGACGACGGGCAGGGGTTCGACCCGTCCGCCGTCCGCCGGGCCGGACGGCACCTGGGCCTGGTCTCCATGCGGGACCGGGCGGGCGGGGTCGGCGGCAGGCTGACCGTTGTCTCGGAGCCCGGCAAGGGCACCACGATCGAAATGGAGGTGCCCGGTGGCTGAGAACCAGGGGTCCGGCTGGGGGTCCGGGGGTCAGCCCCCGGGGAAATGCAGCATCAGGGTGCTGCTGGTGGACGACCACCAGGTGGTCCGCCGGGGGCTGCGGACGTTCCTGGAGGTCCAGGACGACATCGAGGTGGTCGGGGAGGCCGCCGACGGTGCCGAGGGCGTGGCCCGCGCCGAGGAGCTGTGCCCCGACGTCGTCCTCATGGACGTGAAGATGCCGGGCATGGACGGGATCGAGGCGCTGCGCAAGCTGCGGGAGCTGGAGCACCCGGCCCGGGTGCTGGTCGTCACCAGCTTCACCGAGCAGCGCACCGTGATCCCCGCCCTGCGGGCCGGGGCGGCGGGCTACGTCTACAAGGACGTGGACCCCGACGCGCTCGCCGGCGCCATCCGGTCCGTGCACGCCGGGCACGTCCTGCTGCAGCCCGAGGTGGCCGGGGCCCTGCTGTCGCAGGACGAGGGCGGCAACGGGCAGGGGAGAGGCAATGCGCTCACCGAACGGGAGCGCGAGGTGCTGGCCCTGATCGCGGACGGCCGGTCCAACCGGGAGATCGCCCGGGCCCTGGTGCTGTCGGAGAAGACCGTCAAGACGCACGTCTCCAACATCCTCATGAAACTCGACCTCGCCGACCGCACGCAGGCGGCCCTCTGGGCCGTCCGCCAGGGGCTGGGCGCCTGACGGGGGCCGTAGCGGAACGTCACGTTCTGATCGGCGGTTCATGCGGTCGTGTGATAACCCGTCCGGGGGCGCAACTCGACCGGCAGCGGCCCGTTCTCCATGGCGTAACCGCGGCGGCTGGCCGTGGCGAAAGCTCCAGGAAGGCTCAGGAAGAGTGAAGAACATGAAGAAGGCCGCTGCTGTCACCATCGCTGCCGGTGGCCTCGCCCTCATGGGTGCCGGTATCGCCTCCGCCCACGGGCAGGGCGGGCACGTCGGCGCGCTCGCCGAGGCGAAGAACTCCCCCGGTGTCGTCTCGGGCAACGTCCTTCAGGTGCCCGTCGAGGTTCCGGTGAACGTCTGCGGCGACACGATCAACGTGGTCGGCGTGCTGAACCCGGCACAGGGCAACCTCTGCGTCAACGAGTAAGAGCGCTCCGCAGCTCGACTCGTCCGCCGGTCGTCCCCGCTCCCTCCCAGGGCGGGGCCGACCGGCGGATTCTTTGGGGGAGTCAATCGTCCGAATGAGGGCAAATGCCGCCTACGGCCGTGCCGTCGGCGGCGTGGTGGCGTTCATCAGTGCACGGCCCCCATGGCTGGGGTCGACAGGTCTCAGCACAAAGGAAGACACCTTATGAACAGAGCCACGAAGGCCGCCCTCGTTCTGGCCGCAGCAGGCGCCGCCGTCACCGCTTCCATCGGTAGCGCCCTCGCCACCGATGGCGGGCCCGGCGGTGCGGGTGCCATCGGCGTCGCGAAGGGCTCGCCCGGTGTCGTCTCGGGCAACGTCATCCAGGTCCCGATCCAGCTCCCGATCAACCTGTGCGGCAACAGCATCGACATCGTGGGTCTCCTCAACCCGACCTTCGGCAACACCTGCATCAACGCGGAGCCCGAGGAGCACCACACGGAGATCCGCCACATCCACCACCACGAGCACCACGAGGGCCGTCACCACGAGGACCACCACGAGGACGAGGACTGACCTCCACGGAACTCCGTCGGCACACAGGGCGAGGCCCCGCGGACCATCGGTCCGCGGGGCCTCCCGCTGTGCTCAGTGCCTCCTGCGCTCCCGCTCCTCCACCGGTGCGTTGTACGCGGCCACCTGGGCCCGCCGGGCGGTGCGCTCCACCGGCCGCAGCGCCGCGGCGCGCGCCGCGATCTCCGAGGCGCTCACCGCGCCGCCGTGCTCCCGGCCCTCGCGGTCCCCGGGCTCGTACGCGATGGACACCAGCGCGCCCACCCGCTGCGCCAGCTCCAGCACCCGTACCGCACGCGGCGGATAGCCCGGGGCGAGCACCTCGCGCCCGGCTTCGGCCCGTGCCCGGTAGGCCTCCAGAGCGGCCTGCGCCACCGGCCCCGAACCGGCCACGTCGAGCCGGGTGAGCACCTCCGTCGCCTCGCGCAGCGCCTCGGCCAGCTCGCGCTCCGCCTCTCCGAGCGAGGGCACGTCCGCGGGCGGCGCCTCCCGCACGGGCAGGCAGTGCCAGACCACCTCCACGTGCACATCGCCCGCGGGCCCGGCCTCGGACACCTCCGGCACGAGCCCGAGCGCCACACCCGAGACGACGACCGCCTCCTCGGCCTCCATGGCACGGGCATTGAACTCCGGCGGCCCGCTGAGCCCCAGCGGGTGCCCCGGCACCGGCAGTGCCAGGCGCAGCCCGGTCGCGCCGAGCGCCCGCAGCCGGCCGAGTGCGAGGGTCAGCCCGACGGGCCCGGATTCCCCGGGCAGTCCGGCGACGCGGTGGACGGAGTCGTCCCCGGTGATGTGGTGTGCCGCATCATCGGGCGCGACAAACCCGGCAAGGAGGGCATTTCCCCACGCGGCGAGCCGCCCTGAGCGATGTTCAACGAGCATGGCCCCAGCCTAAGGACTGGCACCCTCGACCGGTGGCGTAGGTTTTCCTTGGGGGCTGCGCCCACAGGCGCAAGCGACGATCGAGACTGCAATGGGAGACAACGCGCTCATGAGCGAAGTGCTGGAACTGGTGGACGTATCCGTGGTCCGCGAGGGCCGGGCTCTGGTGGACCAGGTCTCCTGGTCGGTCAAGGAGGGTGAGCGCTGGGTCATCCTCGGCCCCAACGGCGCCGGCAAGACCACCCTCCTCAATGTCGCCTCCAGCTACCTCTTCCCGACCAAGGGCACGGCCACGATCCTCGGCGAGAAGCTCGGCGCCGTCGACGTCTTCGAGCTGCGCCCGCGCATCGGCGTGGCCGGCATCGCCCTCGCCGACAAGCTGCCGCGCAGCCAGACCGTGCTGCAGACGGTCCTCACCGCCGCCTACGGCATGACCGCCACCTGGCAGGAGGACTACGAGGAGGTCGACGAGCGGCGCGCCCGGGCCTTCCTCGACGTGCTCGGCATGACGGACCACCTGGACCGGAAGTTCGGCACCCTCTCCGAGGGCGAGCGCAAGCGCACCCTGATCGCCCGCGCGATGATGACCGACCCCGAGCTGCTGATGCTCGACGAGCCCGCCGCGGGCCTCGACCTCGGCGGCCGCGAGGACCTCGTCCGCCGCCTCGGCCGCCTCGCCCGCGACCCCCTCGCGCCCTCGATGCTCATGGTCACCCACCACGTCGAGGAGATCGCCCCCGGCTTCACCCACGTCCTGATGATCCGTCAGGGCAAGGTGCTCGCCGCCGGCCCCATCGAGCTCGAGCTCACCTCCCGCAACCTCTCCCACTGCTTCGGCCTCCCGCTGGTCGTCGAGCGCAACGGAGACCGCTGGACCGCCCGGGGCCTGCCGCTCTCCTGACCCCGGTCCGCCCGGTCACGGCCCGCGCTCTGTCCCAGGCGCGGGCCGCACGCCTACCATGACCACGTGGACACATGGGTGTGGTGGCTCGTGGCCGCCGTCGGGCTGGGCATTCCGCTGATCGTGACCGCGCTGCCCGAGTTCGGCATGCTGGCCGCCGGAGCCGTCGCCGCCGCCGTCACCTCGAAGCTGGGCGGCGGCACCGTGATCCAGTTCGTGGTCTTCGCGGTCGTCTCCGTCGCCCTCATCGCCGTCGTCCGCCCCATCGCCAACCGGCACCGCGACCGGCGGCCCGAGCTGGCGACCGGCATCGAGGCCCTGAAGGGCCGTCAGGCGACCGTGCTGGAAAGGGTCGACGGCGCCGGAGGCCGCATCAAGCTCGGCGGCGAGATCTGGTCCGCCCGCTCCTTCGACACCGACCGGAGCTACGAGGTGGGCCAGCACGTGGACGTCATCGAGATCGACGGTGCGACAGCCGTGGTGATGTGACCGGGATGTACGCCCAACGCCTGCACTCGGGCACGGGATCTGAAAGACTCCGCATCACGATCAAAGACCGCGATCAACGACCAAGGCGTGGGGAGCCCCGATGGAACCGATCATCATCGTCCTGATCATCCTGGTGGTGCTCGTCTTCATCGCCCTCATGAAGACGGTCCAGGTCATCCCGCAGGCCAGCGCCGCCATCGTCGAGCGCTTCGGCCGCTACACACGCACCCTCAACGCCGGCCTGAACATCGTCGTCCCCTTCATCGACTCCATCCGCAACCGGATCGACCTCCGCGAGCAGGTCGTCCCGTTCCCCCCGCAGCCGGTGATCACCCAGGACAACCTGGTCGTCAACATCGACACCGTCATCTACTACCAGGTCACCGACGCCCGGGCCGCCACCTACGAGGTCTCCAGCTTCATCCAGGCCATCGAGCAGCTCACCGTCACCACCCTGCGCAACATCATCGGCGGCATGGACCTGGAGCGCACCCTCACCTCCCGCGAGGAGATCAACGCCGCCCTGCGCGGCGTCCTCGACGAGGCCACCGGCAAGTGGGGCATCCGCGTCAACCGCGTCGAGCTCAAGGCCATCGAGCCGCCTACCTCCATCCAGGACTCGATGGAGAAGCAGATGCGCGCCGACCGTGACAAGCGCGCCGCCATCCTCACCGCCGAGGGCATCCGCCAGTCCCAGATCCTCACCGCGGAGGGCGAGAAGCAGTCCGCCATCCTGCGCGCCGAGGGCGAGGCCCGCGCCGCCGCACTCCGCGCCGAGGGCGAGGCCCAGGCGATCCGCACCGTCTTCGAGTCCATCCACGCGGGCGACCCCGACGAGAAGCTGCTCTCCTACCAGTACCTCCAGATGCTCCCCAAGATCGCCGAGGGTGACGCCAACAAGCTCTGGATCGTGCCCAGCGAGATCGGCGACGCCCTCAAGGGCCTCAGCGGCGCCGTCGGCAACTTCGGCCCGATGGGCGGCGCGAAGCTGACCAAGGAGACCCCGCGCCGCGAAGAGCCGCCGATCGACTGACCAGCGCAGGCGCTTCCCCCGGCCTCCTCCGTGATCCATGATCAGTGCGGCCCCCCGACCTCTCACGGCGGGGAGGCGACACACTGATCAGAAGGAGATGGCCTTGTCCATCTGGGAAGCACTCGCGGTCTTCGCCGCCGGCATCGGCGCCGGCACCATCAACGTCATCGTCGGCTCGGGCACCCTCCTCACCTTCCCGGTGCTCCTCGCCACCGGACTGCCGCCGGTCACCGCCAACGTCTCCAACACCCTCGGCCTCGTCAGCGGCAACATCAGCGGCGTCGTCGGTTACCGCCGCGAACTGCGCGGCCAGGGCCGCCGCATCGCCCTCTTCGGCACCACCGCCCTCGTCGGCGGCCTCACCGGCGCCGTCCTGCTGCTCGCCCTGCCGTCGAAGGCCTTCGACACCATCGTGCCGGTCCTCATCGGCCTCGCCCTCGTGCTCGTCGTCCTGCAGCCCCGCCTCGCCCGCGCCCTCGCCCGCCGCCACGAGCGCAACGGCACCACCGCCCCCACCGACGGCGGGCCCGCCCTGCTCATAGGCCTCCTGCTGGCCGGCGCCTACGGCGGCTACTTCGGGGCCGCCCAGGGCGTCATGTACCTCTCGCTCATGGGCCTGCTGCTCAGCGACCACCTGCAGCGCATCAACGCCCTGAAGAACGTCCTCGCGCTCATCGTCAACGGCGTGGCTGCGCTGTTCTTCCTCTGCGTCGCCCATTTCGACTGGCAGGCCGTCCTGCTCATCGCCGCCGGCTCCACGCTCGGCGGCTGGCTCGGCGCCAGGATCGGCCGCCGCCTCCCGCCCACCGCGCTGCGCGGAGTCATCGTCGCGGTGGGCATCGTGGCAATCGTCCAGATGCTGCTCAGGTAGCACCTGAAGGGGCGCGGGGCTGTCACTCCCCCAGCTACCGCTGGGAGGTACCCCCAGCGGTTCCGCCGCGTGGGCGCGAACAACCCCCACCGGCCCGCTGCCAAAGCACTCACGCCACAGCCGGAAGCCAGTCCCCCTCCTGCAGGCCGAGCGCCAGCACCAACGCACCGGCGGGCGTCGGCTCGAACGGACGGCTCAGCAGCCGCATCCCCGCCTGCTCCGGAGTGCGGTCCGCCTTGCGGTGGTTGTCCGCCGCACAGGCGGCGACCGTATTCAGCCAGGTGTCCTGGCCCCCGTGCGACCGCGGCACCACATGGTCGACCGTGGTCGCACGCTGCCCGCAGTACGCGCACCGGTGCCGGTCACGCACCAGAACCCCGCGCCGCGACCACGGCGCCCGTTGTCGGAACGGCACCCGTACGTACCGGCAGAGCCTGATCACTTGGGGCACCGGTATCTCCACCGCCGACCCGCGCACCCGCAGCCCGGGATGCGTCCGTTCCACAACGGCCTTGTCCTGCAGGACGAGCACCACCGCACGCCGCAGTGAAACCGTCGACAACGGCTCGAAACTCGCATTGAGCACCAGCGTCTCCCGCATCCCGTCCACCTCCCGGACCGCTCTTCACCCCCGCGGCAAAGATGGCTCAACTCTGCCGGGGCAGTGGGTCGGGAACAACGCAATTTCGTTACGGGAAAGGGAAGTTGATCGTCATGGAACGTCGGCGTGAAGAGGCGGCGGCGCATGGGGAAACGGGGGAACGCTCCGGGCCCTTCCCCCGTGCGAAACGCGGGCCCGGAGCGCACAGCAGCAGACGCGGTCACCCGGTCCCGGAGAACCGGCCTCCGGCAGACGGCCGGCGCACGGCACACGCACGCCCCGCCGCCCCCGCCACTGCGGTGTCCGCTGCCCGACGGCCCGTGAAGAAGCCGTCAGCCATGCACCACTGTGCGATCCGGAGCAGCGGGGCGCAACGGAATTTCCGGCCGCCGCAGCCCGCGAACGGCCGTCAGCCGGCCGCGGGGTTCTCGTACTCGCCGATCAGCTGCGCCCGGGCCAGTGCGTGGAACCGCAGGTTGAAGCCCACGACCGCCGGCGAGACGGCCTCGTCCGGCCCCAGCTTCTCCTTGTCCACCGCGTACACCGTGAAGACATAGCGGTGCGAACCATCCCCGGGCGGCGGCGCGGCACCGCCGAAGTCCCGCGTCCCGTAGTCGTTCCGCACGTGCACCGCGCCCGCCGGCAGCCCCTTCATCTCCCCGCTCCCGGCACCCGCAGGCAACTCGGTCACGTCCGCCGGGATGTCGAAGAGCACCCAGTGCCAGAAGCCGCTCCCGGTCGGCGCGTCCGGGTCGAAGCACGTCACCGCAAAGCTCTTCGTGCCTTCCGGGAAGCCCTCCCAGCGCAGGTGCGGCGAGACGTTGCCCCCGCTGAAGACCTGATCGCTCCTGAGCGTCGCCCCCGGGCTCACGTCATCACTGACCACCGTGAACGACGGCACCGGCGGATGGAAATCGTGGGGCAGCGGCCGCCGGTTCTGCTCGGATACGCCTGACACGCAGGACACCTCCTGTACGCGCGGGTAGATGAAAGTGCCAGCCTAACGAGGGCATGTCGGTAACGGCTGCGACCATACGAGGTGTGCATCGAAGTGTGTATAGAAGTGTCATGCGCGCACTGACCGCGCTCCTCGCCGGAGCCGTGCTGCTGCTCCTGCCCGCCTGCTCCTCCCACAGCAGCCACAAGGCGGACAAGTCCCCGTCCACGTCCCACTCCCGTACGACGGCGCCTCAGCAGCCGTCCGGCGGAACGCCGTCGTGGGCCAAGGGCATGAAGACCGTCACCGAGGACAAGCTGCCCCCCGAGGCACGCCGTACCCTCGAACTCATCAAGAAGGGCGGCCCTTTCCCGTACGACAGGGACGGCATCGTCTTCGGCAACTACGAGAACCAGCTGCCCAAGCAGACCCGTGGCTACTACCACGAGTACACGGTCCCCACCCCGGGCGCCGGCAACCGTGGTGCCCGCCGCATCATCACCGGCAGCCACGACGAGCGCTACTACACCGACGACCACTACAAAACCTTCGAGGCGGTGGTGCAATGACCGGCCCCCTGCCCGCTCCAGGGCTCCCCGCACTCCTCAACGGACCCACCCGGCCGGGCGTCTACCGGCTCCCGCCCACCGATTCCCCCGCCCACGTCGCCGTGGCCGCCGCCGAGGCCGACTGGCGGGTGGCCCGCCTGCGCCTCGAAGGCGTCCAGGACAAGACGGCCTTCCTCGAGCGGTGCGCAGCCGAACTCGACCTCCCCGAGTGGTTCGGCCGCAACTGGGACGCCCTCGCCGACTGCCTGATGGACCTGTCCTGGTGGCGCGAGACCGGCAAGTTCCGTGGCTACCTGCTGATCGCCGAGGACTGGGACGCCTTCGCCAAGGCCGTCCCCGGCGCCGCACGCACGGCGGAATCGGTGCTCGCCGACGCGGTGGACTTCTGGGCGGACCGGGAGGCGCCCCTGACCGTCCTCCTGTCGTGACGGCTCCGGCGAGGACCCGGCGGGGCGGGCCCCTCGCGGCATACGGATGCCGCGCGCGCCCCGCCGGGTCACCGGAGTCCACTACGCTCGAGCGGCATGATCCCCGCGCCTGACCGCACGCCGCTCGACCGGGACTTCTTCGACCGCCCCGTCCTGGAGGTCGCCCCGGAACTGCTCGGCCGCACCCTGGTCCGTACGACCCCCGAGGGGCCGATCGAGCTCCGCATCACGGAGGTCGAGGCCTACGCGGGAGAGGCCGATCCGGGCTCGCACGCCTACCGCGGCCGTACCGAGCGGAACGCATCGATGTTCGGACCCCCGGGCCATGCGTATGTCTACTTCATCTACGGCATGTGGTTCAGTCTCAATCTCGTATGCGGCCCCGAGGGCACCGCGAGCGGTGTCCTGCTGCGCGGGGGCGAGGTGACCCGGGGCGCGGACCTCGCCCGTAAGCACCGCCCCAAGGCCCGGGCCGACCGCGAGCTCGCCCAGGGCCCGGCCCGCCTCGCCACGGCACTCGACATCGACCGCTCCCTCAACGGCACCGACGTCTGCGCAGGCCCGGGAGCCCCGCTCGGCATCCTCGCCGGCCACCCCGTCCCCCGGCCCCGCATCCGCAGCGGCCCCCGCACCGGGGTCGGCGGCGACGGCGCGGCACACCCCTGGCGCTTCTGGGCCGACGGCGACCCGACGGTCAGCCCCTACCGGGCCCATGTGCCGCGCAACCGCGAACGGAAGACGGAGCAGGGGACGGGCCAGGGGACGGAGAAGACGCCACGGACGAGCCGCGCTTGAGCGGTGCTTGACTCCGCGGCCACGAGGGCCTAACGTAGCCCGAGCCGCTTGAGCCGGGCTGCGCCGTCGTGCGTGTCCGATGAGCGGCACAATCACTACTCACGAGGAACTCCCCGGATCGGGGTCCTGTTTCGCTGTGCCGAAATAGGGATTCGATCGGCTCGATTATGAGCGGGACGGGAAATCCGCTAACGTAGTGGCCACCCCCCTCCGACGGGGAATCGGAAACGAATTCGAGCCGGGAACGGCACGGAAAAGGATCTGATAGAGTCGGAAACAACGAAGGGAAGCGCCCGGAGGAAAGCCCGAGAGGGTGAGTACAAAGGAAGCGTCCGTTCCTTGAGAACTCAACAGCGTGCCAAAAGTCAACG
>NZ_JBSFWU010000151.1:0-12859 GCF_053594995.1 Streptomyces sp. NPDC002536 | reverse complement strand
GCTGCAGGCCGTCGGTGGCTGGTCGCGCAGTTCCCCGCGCCCCTTACGGGGCGCCCGACTGCGGGCGCGTCGTGGCTGGTCGCGCCCACGCGGCGGAGCCGCATATCAAACGGAGCCCCGCGCCCCTGACGGGGCGCTGCGTCACCCGAAGAGGCCCCGCCACACCTGCCTGGCCGAGCTCTGCCCCTTGTGCCACATGTCCACCGCGTCGTCGTCGACCCACGCCTTGCCGGCGTCGGCGAAGCCCTCTCCGATGCCGGCGGCGACACCGTCCTGGTGGATGTGCCGGCTGAAGTGCGCTCTGTGGGTGAGCTCGTAGCCGAACGTCCCCACGCCGTACCCGAGGACCGCACCTGCCGCAACACCCGTTGCGGCCACGGCCACCGGAGGTGCCGCCGCGCCGATGGCGGCGACCCCCGACTCCACGAGGATGCCCGAGGCCAGCCCCGCCACCGCCGGGCCGCCGGCCTTGGCCACGGACTCGCCCCAGGACCAGCCCTTCTCGTGGTCCTCCTCGGCCTGGCAGTAGACCGTCGCCCCGGTCAGAACGCCGCTGAGGGCACCCATGGCGCCCACCGCCCCGGTCCTTCCTCCGCGGAACCGGTCCGCGATCTCCCCGACCGTGAGCCTGGCGCCCTTGCTGCCCTTGAACCTGCCGGCCCAGCCCTCGACTGACGAGACCCTCATCCGCTGCTCGGTGAGCGCAGCCCGCGTCGTCCGGCGCTGCTCCAGCATCCGGTCCCACTCCTCGCTGCCCTTCGGCACCCCCGCATGCGCCCGCTTCAGGTCCGCCGCCTGCTTCTGCAGCCGCTCCAGTCGCTCGTGGCCGACCTCCGTGACCGCCGCCGGTGCCGTGTACAGGCCCCGCAGCACCTCCGCAAGCGTGAGCTCGTCCGCAGGGCCGAGCGTCTCCGGGGACCCGTCGCCGGGGAGGATCTGCCCCGCAACACCGTTCAACCGCCGTGCCGCCCACCGCCGTACGTGCTGCGCACGGGAAAGCGCCGCTTCCGCACCGCTCTTGCAGCCGTCCAGGGTGGGACCGGCGGCCCGCGCCCGGTCCTGGGCTGCCTCCAACTCGTGCCGGGCCTCGGACAGTTCGTCCGCCAGAACCGTGACGATGTCCGCCACCTGCGACATGGCCTCCGCCATCGCCGCCTGCACCGTGCCGTCCGACGCCCACGCCGTCTGGAACGAACTCGCGGCATCCCCGGTCCACCCCGCCTCGTGGACCACACCGGCGACCCTGGAGTTCAGGAACCTGGACGACTCGTCCAACGTCCTGGCGGCCGACGCGTAGTCGCGCGCGACGTCGTGGAGTCCTCTGATGTCGTCGTCGATCACGGTCCGTCAGCTCTTGTCCTTGTACTTCTCGATCAGGTCGTCGAACATCCCGTGCACGTCGATATCGGTGTTCCGGTAGTCGGCTGCCGCCTTCCGCAGCTTGCTGCCGTGGCCGTCGATCAGGCCGGTCATCATCTGGTGCGCTGCACCGAACGCATCGCTGAGGTGCGAGAGCGCGGAGCTGAGAGCGACGTCACCGACGCCGGGGGTCGGCGGGGACGCCAGGTGCCTGGTGCGGGCGAGCTCCGCCGCCTCGCGGTGGAACGCCTTGCCGGTGGCGTCGATGTGGTCCACCGTCGCGCGGAGTCTGTCGCTCATGCCGCAGTCTCCACGGTCCCCGGATCGACGGCGATGACCGAGATGCCCGCCTCGCCGAGCAGGACACGCAACGCGCCGACGGACAGGGCCACCCACGGCTGTTCCGGACCGAGACAGGACACGAGCCGCTCCGCGGAGGTGAACACCAGCCCACAGATGTATCCCTGGGCGGTCCGGCGCGTCTCGAAGAGAACCTCCTCCGAGCCGGGCCGGGCGGGCGCCAGGACGACACGGTGGTCGTCGAGCAGATCTGCGCTCATGCCACCAAGGCGATCACGGCTGCGACGCGTGCCGCAAGCATGTTGCTCCGGATCCGCCCCGGAGAGGGCAGGCCGACCCCGACTTGACGTCGAGTCGCACCAGTTCAGATCGTCCCTTCGCTGCCGGCGCCGACGCCGGCCTTGCCGCTGCGCCCGACCGGAGCGGCCGCCCCGCCCAGTTCCTGGGCCCGGCGCTGCGCCGCCCACATGCGTTCCTTGAGCTCCGCGTCGACGTTCGCGTAGCCGTCGTGCGCACCCAGCACCGCCGTGCCCATGGCCTCGATCAGATCCGCGAACAGCCGGGAGAGCTGCTCCAGTTGCGCATGCACCGCGTTGTACGCGCTGTACAGGCCGCCCGCCTCGGCGAAGTTCACGCCGAGGTGCCCCGCCCCGAGGCTCGCCTCCGCCACGCGGCCGGGGGCCGCCGCCGAGTCGTGCAGGGAGGCCAGAAGCTCGTCGACCCTGCCCTTGAAGGTCTTGAGCGATTCCAGCTCTGCGTGCAATCTGTCGGCGCCCACGTCCGCCCCGCCCGTCCCGTCCCTCGTCCGCTCTTCTTGACGGGACGCAGCCTACTGTCCAGTACTGACAGTCCACCTGAGTACGAGTACTCAGACGACGCGTCAGCCCATGGGCAGGTTCGCGAGGATGCCGATCACCAGCGCCCCCGCCGCGAACGCCCCTGCCGCCACCGCCCCGCGCGTCGCCCCGTGCCGCGGGTGGGACGGCAGGGCCCAGGTCACGACGAGCAGGGCGGCCGCGACGAGCCAGACGACCGGTGCGACCGCCAGTGACGTCATGAGCGCGTCGGAGCAGTCGTCCGGGCCGCAACTGTCCGTCGCCATCGGGGACAAGCCGATGAAAAACAGGTCGACGGCGAGCAGCGGCAGGACCAGCAGAGCGGTCACGCCGCGCACGCACCACGCCTTGCCGTCGTACGGGGGCGCGTCCAGCGGCTGCTGCCAGCCGTTCATCGTGGTGTTCCTCATGGACACCAGCCAAGCAACCGGCCCCCGGCCGCGCCTGCGCTCCCGTACTCAACCGGTCCGGGAGCAGCTACTCAGACGACCGCCGCCGTCTGCGGGCGGATCGGCAGCCGGTTCACCGGCCGGCCCGTCGCTGCCCGTACCGCCGAGGCGATCGCCGCCGGCGACGTCACCACCGGCACCGCGCTGATCGCCTTCGCGCCGAACGGGGCGACCACGTCCCGTTCCTCCACCAGCTTCACGATGCGGATGTCCGGCGCGTCCAGCGCCGTCGGCAGGGCGTATCCCGTCAGGTCCGGCCAGCGCACCTGGCCGCCCGGGGTGCGCAGGTTCTCCGTCAGCGCCGCGCCCACGCCCTGGGTGACGCCCGCCTCGATACGGGCCTGTGCCTGCGCCGGGTTGAGGATGCGGCCCACGTCCTGGGCCACCGCCATCTCCACGACCCTCACCGAGCCCAGCTCCACGTCCACGTCGACCACTGCACGCACGGCGCAGAACGCCATGCCGACGAAGGCGTCGCCCTGGCCCGTGTCGTCGAGCGGCTCCGTGGGGTGGGGGCGGCACTGGGCCGTCGCCCAGAGTTCCTTGCCGTCCAGGGCCTCCGCGACCGTCGTGCTCAACACCCCGTCGTACGACGTGATCTTGCCGTCCGTGATCTGCAGCAGCTCCGTCGACATCCCGAACTGCGCGGCCAGCGGCTGCAGCAGCTGCGTCCGCACCATCCGCGCCGCGCGCTCCACCGCGCCGCCCGACACCCAGGTGTGGCGGCCGTGACAGGCGGGGCCCGACGGCGGCTGGTCGGTGTCGACCGGGGCGACGTAGACCTCCTCCAGGCCGAGGATCTCCTGCACGATCTGACGCGCCAGCGTGGTGAACCCCTGGCCCGTCTCCACCGCCGCGCAGATCACCGTCGCCACCGAGCCGCTGACCTTGACCGTGGCCGTCGAGACCTCGTCCGTGCCCTCGGCCCCCAGCATGTGGACCATGCCGACGCCGTAGCCCACGCCCCGGCGCACCGCGCCCGGGTCGCCCGCGCCGTCCGGGCCGCCGGGCAGGAGCCAGCCGTCCTCCGGGTCGTCCTTGGGCAGGGCCGGGAGCGGGAAGTCCCGTACCGCACGCAGCAGTTCGGCGACCGGCGCCGGGCACGTCACCGTCTGGCCCGTGGGCAGCAGGTCGCCCGTCGCCATGACGTTGCGCATCCGCAGTTCCGCCGGGTCGATGCCCAGCTGCGCCGCCAGCTTGTCCATCTGGCCCTCGTACGCCGCGCACACCTGCATCGCGCCCTCGCCGCGCACATGGCCGGAGGGCGGGTTGTTGGTGCGTACCGCCCAGCCCTCGACGAAGGCGTGCGGGACGACGTACGGGCCGCAGGCGAACGCGACGGCGGCGGCCAGTGCCTCGGACGACGAGTCCGCGTACGCGCCCGCGTCCATCAGGATCTGGGCCTCGACCTTCACCAGCTTGCCCTCCGCGTCCGCGTGGTGGCGGTAGCGCAGGAGCGTCGGGTGGCGGTGCGGGTGGCTGAGGAAGGACTCCTCGCGGGTGGCCGCCAGCTTCACCGGGTGGCCGGTGCGCAGGGCGAGGAGGCCCAGCGAGAGCTGGATGCCCGCGTCCTCGCGGTCGCCCATGGAGCCGGGGACGCCGGTGACGACGACCTTCACGCGCTCGGGGTCCAGGCCGAAGCAGGCGGCGGCCTGGTCGCGGTCGGCGTGCGGGTCGGTCGAGGCGGTGTAGATCTCCACGCCGCCGTCGGGGCGCGGCACGGCCAGGCCGGCCTCGGCGCCGATGGGGGCCGGGTCCTGGCGGCCGATGCGGTACAGGCCCTCGACGACGACCTCGCCCGTCGCCTCCGGGTCGCCGAAGCGCAGCGGGATGTGGCGGATCAAGTTGCCGTCGGGGTGCAGCGGTTCGGCGGCGAACGCCTGCTCCGGGTCGGTGACCGGCTCCAGCACCTCGTACTCGACGGCGATGGCCGCCGCCGCGAGGCGGGCCGTGTCGGGGTGGTCGGCGGCCACGGCGGCGATCGGCTCGCCGTGGTGGCGGACGGTGTCGGAGGCGAAGACCGGGCGGTCGGCGATCCCGCGGCCGTGCGCCGCGGAGCCCGGCACGTCCTCGTGCGTGACGACGGCCCGGACGCCCGGCATCGCCACGGCGGCCGAGGTGTCGACGGCGACGATGCGCGCATGCGGGTGCGGGGAGCGCAGCACGGCCGCCCACAGCAGGCCCTCGGCCCACAGGTCGGCGGCGTACGGGAAGGTGCCCTGCGCCTTGGGCAGGGAGTCCGTGGAGGGGAGCGAGACGCCGATGCCGTGCGTGCGCGGCTCGGTCAGGACGGGCGGCGGAGCGGTCACCGCAGTGGCGGCGCCGAGGCCCTCGCCCAAGCCCATGCCGGTCGCGCCGCCCATTCCGCTCATGCCGTTGCCCTTCCGCTGCCGCCGTTGTGCAGACCCGCCTGGTGCGGGATGCGTGCCGTCTCGGTCTCCGGCTGCTGCGCCTCTTCGAGCGCGGCGGCCGTCTCGGTGCGCTCGTCGACCACCTGGCGCACCGCGTCGAGGACGCCCCGGTAGCCGGAGCAGCGGCAGAGGTTGCCGCAGATCGCCTGCCGGGTCTCCAGCTCGCTCGGGGCGTGGTTGCCCTCAAGCAGGTCGTGCACGGTCATGGCCAGTCCGGGCACGCAGAACCCGCACTGCACGGCCCCGCACTCGACCAGTGCGCGCTGGACGTCGGACGGCTGCCCGTCGACGGTCAGGCCCTCGACGGTGCGGACGTCCGAACCGGCGGTCGTCGCGGCCGGTACGAGGCAGGAGGCGACGAGCCGGCCGTCGACCTGCACCGAGCACGCGCCGCACTCGCCCTGCGAGCAGCCGTCCTTGGCGCCCGCGAGGCCGAGCCGCTCGCGCAGGACGTAGAGCAGGGACTCCCCGATCCAGGACTCGGTCACGGGGCGGTCGGTGCCGTTGACGCACAGGACGTAGGAGACGCGCGGGTGTTCGTCGTGCGGCTCCGCTTCCGCGAGGTCGCCGGGGTCGCCGGGGGCGGGCTCCGGGTCCGCTTCGGGAGCGGAAACGGGAGCGGGCTCCGGGGCGGGTTCGGGGGCTGCGGCCTCGTCGGCCTCGTCCTCGGCCTGCTGCTCGTCCGCCGACTCCACCGGCGCGGCGGCCGGCTCGGGCGCAGGCTCGGGCCCCGCGGCCGGCGCAGCCGTCCACGCCTCGGTCCGGTGATCACCTGTACCGGTGATGTCCCCGGGCGCGGCGGCGCGTTCGCGCATCGGGTACTCGCCGGACTCCTCCACCGAGTCGTCCCCGGCGGCCGGGACGGACCACTGGCCCGTGTCGCCCTCCGTGGCGCCGAACGGCATGGCCCACTCCTGCGTGGCCTGCGGGTCCGCGGCGCCCCGCACGTCCCACTCCCCCGTCGCGGCCGGGGCGGCGTACGGGTCCGGCCACGTCACCGCCGGAGCGGGCGCGGGTGCGGGCGCCGGGGTGCCCGGCGCGGCGAGGGGGCCCCAGCCGCCGGAGGCACCCGGCTGCGCGAGGAGTTCGGGCGGCAGCTGGACGAACGTCGTGCCGTCCGCGTCCAGCCCTGAACCCTGGGGGATCGGCTGCCAGCCGCCCTCGGTGTGTCGCTGCTGTTCGTCACTCACGCGAGTGCCCTCCCCAGTGCTCGGCGGGCCAGAGTCGCCACCGTACGACGGAGATGCAGGACCGCCGGCGGCAGGGTACCCGGCCCGTCGCCGGTCAGGGCGGCGGAATGCTCGGGTACGGGGTCGGGGATGCAGGCGACGGCCACGTACTCGCCGAAGGCGGCGAGCGCCTCGGGCGCGAGGGTGCGCTCGCCGTCCCAGTCGATGAGCGAGGACACCCAGTGCTCCGTGTCGAACGGCCGCAGCGGCATGGGCGCGACGGCGCCCACCGCGCAACGCACGCTGCGCCGCGCCGGGTCGAGGACGACGGCGACGGAGGCGGTGGCGCGGCCCGGGCCGGTGCGGCCGGTGGCCTTGAGGAAGACCTGCGGGGCGTGCAGCAGCGGCACCCGGACGTGGCCGATGAGCTCGCCCGGCCGCAGCATGTCGAGGCCGGCGAGCATCCGGCCGACCGGCACCTCGCGGCGCCCTCCGCCGGGGCCCGCGATGACGAGCGAGGCCTCCAGGGCGGCGAGCACAGGCAGGGCGTCGCCGGCCGGCGCGGCCGAGGCGATGTTGCCGCCGAGGGTGCCGGCGTTGCGGATCTGCGGCGGGCCCGCGGTGCGGGCGGCGGCGGCGAGGGCGGGGATGAGGGCGGCGAAGTCCGGGCGGCCCATGCGGGCGTGGGTGAGACCGGCACCGAGCAGGGCCGCGCCGTCCTGGTACTGCCAGCCGCGGATCTCACTGATCCGGCCGAGGCCGACGAGTCCGGCTGGGCGCAGCAGTCCCGAGTTGACGGCGGCCATCAGATCGGTGCCGCCCGCGACGGGCACGGCTGTGGGCATGGCGGCGAGCGCCGCCACGGCCTCGTCGAGCGTGCCCGGCAACGTCACGGTGTGCGCCGCCTGCGGTGCGTGCGTGGTCAACCCACCTGCCCCTTCCCCGGAGGTCCCGACTGTGCCGCCAGGTCTCGCCGTACGGTACGTGCTGTCGGCCCGGACGTGGCAACTCTGGCACATCTTCGGAGGTCGCCGTCGCGAGGGTCCGCGAACCGCCGGGCCGGCCCCGGGCGGAGGCCGACCCCTGCGCGCTGTGGGCGTATTGCCATGCTTCGGGGATCCTTGTACGACTTACGGCGGTGTGTGAAGGACCACGGTGCCAGGGGCACGCCGCACGGGCCGTCACCTTCCGCCGTGGCTCACACGATCGGGGGCGGGCCCTCGATCGGGCGTCCGAGCACACCCGGGCGGCGCTGCCAGGGCCGCGGGCCGCCGGGCGGCCGGTAGTCCACGCCGAGCGCGTCGAGCCGGGCGTAGTGGACGGCCATCCGGCGTTCGAACCCGGCCCAGTCGCGCTCCGCGGGCTCCGGCAGCGCGGACCACACGGCCTCGGCGAAGGCGGCGAGCCGGGGGAACGCCTGGTAGTCCACGCGCTGCTGGGTCTCCGTCACCTCGGTCCAGAGGTTGGCCTGGGCACCGAGGACGTGTGCGGCGGCGGGAGTTCCGGCGAGCTCCGGGGGGACGGGTTCGAAGCGGTGGACGTCCTCCAGGGTGCGGACGTAGCCGATGGGGACGGGCTCGCCGGGGCCGTCCGCCTGCCGGTGGTCGAGGTAGACCTGCTGCTCGGGACACATGATGACGTCGTGTCCGGCGCGCGCGGCGGCGATTCCGCCTTCATACCCGCGCCACGAGGAGACGGTTGCCCCCTCGGCCAGGCCGCCTTCCAGGATCTCGTCCCAGCCGACGAGCCGGCGCCCGCGCCCGGCGAGCCAGCGGTCGAAGTGCCGGATGAACCAGCTCTGCAGCTCGTCCTCGCCGGCCAGGCCCTCGGCGGCAATGCGGGCCTGGGCGGCCGGAGATGCCTTCCACTGGTCCTTGGGGCACTCGTCGCCGCCGATGTGGACGAAGGGGGAGGGGAAGAGGTCGAGGACCTCGGCGAGGACGTTCTCGTAGAAGGCGAGAACGGTGTCGGTGGGGGCGAGGACGTTCGGGTTGATGCCCCAGGTGTCCCAGACGTCGAGGGCGGCGGTGTCGACGACGTCGGTGTTGCCGAGTTCCGGGTACGCGGCGATGGCGGCCTGCGAGTGGCCGGGGAGGTCGATCTCGGGGACGACGGTGATGTGCCGCTCCGCCGCGTACGCGACGATCTCGCGGATGTCGTCCTGCGTGTAGTACCCGCCGTGCGGGCGCTCGTCCCAGAGCGGGGACGCCCGGTGCCCGAGCTTGCTGCGGGCCCGCCAGGCACCGACCTCGGTCAGCTTCGGGTAGCGCTCGATCTCGATCCGCCAGCCCTGGTCGTCCGTCAGGTGCAGGTGCAGGACGTTCATCTTGTGGGCGGCGAGCAGGTCGAGGTAGCGGAGCACGCCGTCCTTGGGCATGAAGTGCCTGGCGACGTCGAGGAGCAGGCCGCGCCAGGCGAAGCGGGGGGCGTCCTCCACGAGGACCATGGGCACCGGCCATTCGGTGCGTGGCACCACGGGTGCGCGGCGGAAGGCGTCGGGGCCGAGGAGTTGGCGGAAGGTCTGGGCGGCCCAGAAGACGCCGGCGGGGCTGCCGCCGGCCATGTCGATCACGTCATCGGCGACGACGAGGCGGTATGCCTCGGGGACGAGGCTGCGGTCGACGCTCAGGACGAGACGATCACCGTCGTCGGATCCGGGCTCCAGCGGGAGTCCGGTGGCTGCGCCGACGGTTGCACGCAGCCAGCGGGCCACGTCTTCAGTGCCGGGGCGAGCGTCGATGCGGGTACGGGCGTCGAGGATGCGGTGCCCTGCGGGAGGCACAGGGCGAATGTGGCGTGGGACAGGGATGAGGTCCATAGAGGCTTTCTGCCCCTGCCCCGCCCCTTCCCGAAACCGGGGCCCGGGGGCGAAACCCCCGGGACGCCCGGTACCGGGTTACTTCTTGTCCCCGCCCTTGCCCTTGTCCTTGTCGCCGCCCGTGGGGCCGAGACCCTCGAAGATCTCCTTGCACATCGGGCAGACCGGGTACTTCTTCGGGTCGCGCCCGGGCACCCAGACCTTGCCGCAGAGGGCCACGACCGGGGAGCCGGAGAGCGCGCTCTCCATGATCTTGTCCTTCTGGACGTAATGGGCGTAGCGCTCGTGGTCGCCGTCGCCGTGCGACACCTGCGGCGTCGGCTCGACGAGGGTGCCGGTACCTGCCCCGCGCTCGGGCTCGAGAGTGCTCATGGTCCCCAAGGGTACTGGGGCCGGGCGCCGTCAGTTGAGGCTCGGGTCGTCCGGATAGGTGGCGACCATCGCCAGTTCGTTCCGCTGGCGGCGCAGCACGGCGCGCCACAGCTGCCGGGGGTCGGGCGAGGAGACGTCGCCGGGCTCGGACTCCACGACGTACCAGGCGCCCTCGACCAGCTCGTCCTCCAACTGTCCGGGGCCCCACCCGGCGTACCCGGCGAAGATCCGCAGCGAGCCGAGGACCGTGGCCAGCAGCTCCGGCGGGGCCTCCAGGTCGACGAGGCCGATCGCACCGTGCACCCGGCGCCAGCCGAGCGGGCCGTCGTCGCCGGTGTCCTCGCCGCGGAGCCCGGGGCCGGACCGGACGCCCCGCTCGCCCGCCTCGTGCGCCTCTCCCGGCACGACGGCCACGCCGAGGGCCGAGTCGAGCGAGACCGGGCCGCCCTGGAAGACCACGCCCGGCTCCCCGGTCAGGCCGGCCCAGGGCTCGAGGATGTCGCCCACGCCCACCGGGGTCGGCCGGTTGAGGATCACTCCGAGGGAGCCCTCGTCGTCATGGTCGAGCAGCAGCACCACGGCGCGGTCGAAGTTCGGGTCCGAGAGCGCCGGTGTCGCGACAAGCAGTCGCCCTGTGAGCGAGGACACCTCGGTCATGGCCACATGATCCCGCATTTCCGGCCCGAACGGGGAGTGGACTGCGAGGACGGACAGGGAGCGACGAGGGGCGTACGAGAGCAGCCACCGCGCAGAGCGACCGGTGATAACCGGTAGCGACCGTTCCATAAACGCAGCGTGTTGTTGCAAATCCATGACGTACGCAAAGACCCCTGCAGGCGGCAGTCGGGCCCTCCGGTCGCATTACCCTTTCTTCTTGCCCCCTGCCCAACTCCAGGAACGCGAGATCCATGACCGGCCCTGACGATGTCCTGCTTGTCCACGGCGGTACCCCGCTCGAGGGCGAGATCCGTGTCCGCGGTGCGAAGAACCTCGTACCGAAGGCCATGGTCGCCGCGCTGCTCGGCAGCGGTCCCAGCCGGCTACGCAATGTGCCCGACATCCGCGACGTGCGCGTCGTCCGCGGCCTGCTGCAGCTGCACGGTGTGACCGTCCGCCCCGGCGACGAGCCGGGCGAACTGGTCATGGACCCGTCCCGCGTGGAGAGCGCCAACGTCGCGGACATCGACGCCCACGCCGGCTCCTCGCGCATCCCGATCCTCTTCTGCGGCCCGCTGCTGCACCGCCTCGGCCACGCGTTCATCCCGGGCCTGGGCGGCTGCGACATCGGCGGCCGGCCCATCGACTTCCACTTCGAGGTGCTGCGCCAGTTCGGCGCCACGATCGAGAAGCGGGAGGGCGGCCAGTACCTGGAGGCCCCGCAGCGGCTGCGCGGCACCAAGATCCAGCTGCCGTACCCGTCGGTCGGCGCGACCGAGCAGGTGCTGCTGACGGCCGTGCTGGCCGAGGGCGTCACCGTGCTGTCGAACGCGGCCGTGGAGCCGGAGATCGAGGACCTCATCTGCGTGCTGCAGAAGATGGGCGCGATCATCTCCATGGACACCGACCGCACCATCCGCATCACCGGTGTCGACTCGCTCGACGGCTACAACCACCGCGCCCTCTCCGACCGCCTGGAGGCGGCCTCCTGGGCGTCGGCGGCACTGGCCACCAAGGGCAACATCTACGTCCGCGGCGCCCAGCAGCGCTCGATGATGACCTTCCTCAACACCTTCCGGAAGGTCGGCGGCGCGTTCGAGGTCGACGACGAGGGCATCCGCTTCTGGCACCCGGGCGGCTCGCTCAACGCCATCGCGCTGGAGACCGACGTCCACCCCGGCTTCCAGACCGACTGGCAGCAGCCGCTGGTCGTGGCGCTCACCCAGGCCTCCGGCCTGTCGATCGTCCACGAGACGGTCTACGAGTCGCGCCTCGGCTTCACCTCCGCGCTCAACCAGATGGGCGCTCACATCCAGCTCTACCGCGAGTGCCTGGGCGGCTCCGCCTGCCGCTTCGGCCAGCGCAACTTCCTGCACTCCGCGGTCGTCTCCGGCCCGACGAAGCTGCAGGGCGCCGACCTGGTCATCCCCGACCTCCGCGGCGGCTTCTCGTACCTCATCGCCGCCCTGGCGGCCGACGGCACGTCCCGTGTCCACGGCATCGACCTGATCAACCGTGGCTACGAGAACTTCATGGAGAAGCTGAAGGACCTGGGGGCGCACGTCGAGCTCCCCGGCGGGGCAGCCGCCTGACGGCGTGTAGCGCGTTGAAGAAGCCCGTACGGACCGGTCGGTCCGTACGGGCTTTCTTCGTGCCCCAGAGGGCCTGACAGGGCCTCACGAAGGCCAAAAGGGTGGTCACCCCCGGCCGGGGTGACCACCCTTCAGTGCTGAGCAGTGCTCACAAAGGCCTTACTTGCCCTTGGCCGCTTCCTTGAGCTTGGAGCCCGCGGAGACCTTCACGCTGTAACCAGCGGGGATCTGGATGGGGTCACCCGTCTGCGGGTTACGAGCGGTGCGAGCGGCGCGGTGCGTGCGCTCGAAGGTCAGGAAGCCGGGGATGGTCACCTTCTCGTCGCCCTTGGCGACGATCTCGCCGACCGTCTCGGCGAGGGCGGCCAGAACGGCGTCGGCGTCCTTGCGGGTCACCTCGGCGCGGTCGGCCAGAGCGGCCACCAGCTCACTGCGGTTCATGTTGTACTCCCGTGTTCATCTTGCCAATGAGGCGTGAGATCGAAGCCGATGCTGCCAGGGCCCTCGGACAGTCCCCGGACCCGGGTCCGTTGCCGGACCCTCGCGCCCGGTTACGCATCCTGCCCCCACCAGTAGTGGGAAAGCCAATCCGGCGCCCTGGAGAGTCACACGGAAAGCGCTGCAGCCTCGGATGCGGCCGCGTACTGCGGCCTGATTTCTGCCCGACACCTTATGGGGGTCCGGCAAGCCGCGCGCCACTCGACGCGCCGTGATCAGGCAGTCGTGGTGGCCGTCACAGCCGCTCCGGCGGCCTTGGCGGCCTCCCGGACGGCTCCGGCGACCGCTCCGGCGACCTTGTCGTTGAAGACGCTGGGGATGATGTAGTTCGCGTTGAGCTCGTCCCCGGCGACGACGTCGGCGAGGGCGCGGGCGGCGGCGAGCATCATGTCGGTGTT
>NZ_JBSFWU010000150.1:0-12959 GCF_053594995.1 Streptomyces sp. NPDC002536 | reverse complement strand
ACCAGCCCCCACCGGCCCGCAGCCGACGCACCACCCCAGGGGCCCGGGGCGAAGCCCCCACGCCCCTACGGGGTACCCCGGAAAGCCCGCAGCAAGCGCTCGGCGGCCACACTGGCCGGCAACGCACCGTCGCGCACCTGCTGTTCGAGCCCCAGCCGCAGGCGACACACCTCGGGGTGGCCGTGCAGCTCGGTCAGCAGCTGGTCGCGGACCATGGACCAGGTCCACTCGACCTGCTGCGCGCGGCGCCGCTCGTCCAGCTCGCCCGTCGCGGTGAGCACCCGGCGGTGCTGCTCGATCCGTTCCCAGACGGTGTCCAGTCCCGTGCTCTCGCGCGCGCTGCACGTCAGTACGGGCGGATTCCAGGAGGCGTCGTGGGCCTGCAACAGGCGCAGCGCGCCGGCCAGTTCGCGCGCGGCGGACCGCGCGTCGCGCTCGTGGGGGCCGTCCGCCTTGTTGACGGCGACGACGTCGGCGAGTTCGAGCACGCCCTTCTTGATGCCCTGGAGCTGGTCGCCGGTGCGGGCGAGGGTGAGCATCAGGAAGGTGTCGACCATGCCGGCCACGGCGGTCTCCGACTGGCCGACGCCCACGGTCTCCACGAGCACCACGTCGTAACCGGCGGCCTCCATCACCACCATGGCCTCGCGGGTGGCCCGCGCGACCCCGCCCAGGGTGCCCGCACTGGGCGAGGGCCGGACGAAGGCCGCGGGATCGACGGCGAGCCGCTCCATGCGGGTCTTGTCGCCCAGGATGCTCCCGCCGGTCCGGCCGGAGGACGGGTCCACGGCCAGCACGGCGACCCGGTGGCCGGACCCGGTGAGCATCGTGCCGAAGGCGTCGATGAACGTCGACTTGCCCACGCCCGGCACGCCCGTGATGCCGATCCGGCGCGCCGCACCGGTGTGCGGCAGCAGCTCGGTCAGCATCCGCTGGGCGGCCGTGCGATGGTCGGCCCGCGTCGACTCGACGAGCGTGATGGCCCGCGCGACGGCGGCCCGCTTGCCGTCGAGCACGCCCTTGACGTACGCGTCGATGTCAATCGTGCGCGCCATCGGCGCTCACAGCTCGTGGCCGAGGACCCCGGCGAGGGTCTTCAGCAGGTCGTGGGCGGCGTCCGGGACGACCGTGCCGGGCGGGAAGACCGCGGCGGCGCCCATCTCCAGGAGCGTGGGGACGTCCTGCGGCGGGATGACCCCGCCGATGACGATCATGATGTCCTCCCGTCCCTGCTCGGCCAGTTGCTCACGCAGTGCGGGCATGAGCGTGAGGTGGCCGGCCGCCAGCGAGGAGACGCCGACGATGTGCACGTCGGCCTCCACCGCCTGCCGGGCGACCTCGGCCGGGGTCTGGAAGAGCGGGCCGACGTCGACGTCGAAGCCGAGGTCGGCGAAGGCGGTGGCGATGACCTTCTGGCCGCGGTCGTGGCCGTCCTGGCCCATCTTGGCGACCAGGATGCGGGGGCGGCGGCCCTCCTCCTGCTCGAAGGCCTCGACCAGTGCGCGGGTGCGCTCCACTCCGGTCGACGTCCCGGCTTCCTCGCGGTACACACCGGAGATCGTACGGATCTGCCCGGCGTGCCGCCCGTACACCTTCTCCAGGGCGTCCGAGATCTCGCCCACGGTGGCCTTGGCGCGGGCCGCGTTCACGGCGAGGGCGAGCAGGTTGCCGTCGAGCCCCTGTCCGGGGTCCGAACCGGCGGCGCGGGTCAGGGCGTTCAGGGCGTCCTGGCAGGCCGCCTCGTCGCGTTCGGCGCGCAGCCGTCGCAGCTTGTCGATCTGCTGGGCGCGCACGGAGGAGTTGTCGACCTTGAGCACCTCGATCTGCTCGTCGCTGTCGACGCGGTACTTGTTGACGCCGATGACGGGCTGCCGGCCGGAGTCGATGCGGGCCTGGGTGCGGGCCGCGGCCTCCTCGACGCGCAGCTTGGGGATGCCCGCGTCGATGGCCCGGGCCATGCCGCCGGCCGCCTCGACCTCCTCGATGTGCTGCCAGGCGCGGCGGGCGAGGTCGTGGGTGAGCCGCTCGACGTAGGCACTGCCGCCCCACGGGTCGATCACCCGGCAGGTCCCGGACTCCTGCTGGAGCAGCAGCTGGGTGTTGCGGGCGATGCGGGCGGAGAAGTCGGTGGGCAGGGCGAGCGCCTCGTCGAGGGCGTTGGTGTGCAGCGACTGGGTGTGGCCCTGGGTCGCGGCCATGGCCTCCACGCAGGTGCGGGCGACGTTGTTGAAGACGTCCTGGGCGGTCAGCGACCAGCCGGAGGTCTGCGAATGGGTGCGCAGGGAGAGCGACTTGGCGTTCTTCGGGTCGAACTGCTTGACCAGACGGGCCCACAGCAGCCGGGCGGCGCGCAGTTTGGCGATCTCCATGAAGAAGTTCATGCCGATGGCCCAGAAGAACGACAGGCGGGGCGCGAAGGCGTCCACGTCGAGTCCCGCGCCGAGTCCGGCCCGCAGGTACTCGACGCCGTCGGCGAGGGTGTAGGCCAGCTCCAGGTCGGCCGTGGCCCCGGCCTCCTGGATGTGGTAGCCGGAGATGGAGATGGAGTTGTAGCGCGGCATCTTCTGCGAGGTGTACGCGAAGATGTCGGAGATGATCCGCATCGAGGGCCGGGGCGGATAGATGTAGGTGTTGCGGACCATGAACTCCTTGAGGATGTCGTTCTGGATGGTCCCGGCCAGCCTCTCGGGCGGTACGCCCTGTTCCTCGGCGGCGACGATGTAGAGGGCGAGCACCGGCAGGACGGCGCCGTTCATCGTCATCGACACGCTCATGCGGTCCAGCGGGATGCCGTCGAAGAGCTGGCGCATGTCGTAGATCGAGTCGATGGCGACGCCCGCCATGCCGACGTCGCCGGTGACGCGCGGGTGGTCGCTGTCGTAGCCGCGGTGGGTCGGCAGGTCGAAGGCGACGGACAGGCCCTTCTGGCCGGCCGCCAGGTTGCGCCGGTAGAAGGCGTTGGACTCCTCGGCGGTGGAGAATCCGGCGTACTGGCGGATCGTCCAGGGCTGGTTGACGTACATCGTCGGGTACGGGCCGCGCAGGTAGGGCGCGATGCCCGGGTAGGTGCCGAGGAAGTCCAGCCCGTGCAGGTCCTCGGCGGTGTAGAGGGGCTTGACGCCGATGCCCTCGGGGGTCTCCCAGACCAGGTCCTCGGCGCTGTGGCCGGTGTCCTCCTTCAGGGCGGAGCGCCAGGCGGCGTGGTCCGCGGAGGCGCCGGCCGGGCCGAGGTCGATGCCGGAGAAGTCAGGAATCCGCATCACGCCACTCCCATGCGGTCGAGGACGGAGGAGAGCACGGCGACCGCGTCGCCGCCCGCGAAGACGAACTCGTCGACTCCGGCTCGTACATATGCTTCCCGCTGTTCCGTGCCCGGCCGTCCCGCGAGGAACACCCGCACGGCGCCTGCGGACTTCAGCGCCGCGGCGACGTCCTCGGCCTGTTCGGCGTAGACCTTGTCGCCCGAGCACAGGCAGGCGATGTCCGCGCCGCTGCGGGCGAAGGCCTCGGCGACGGTCGCGGCGTCGACGGTGGCCGGCTCGTGTACGGGTTCGATGCCGCCGGCCTGGAAGAGGTTGGCGGCGAAGGTGGCCCGCGCGGTGTGCGCGGCGGCCGGGCCGAGGGCGGCGAGGAAGACGCGGGGCCGGGCACCGGTGGTGTCCAAGTGGGCGTCGGAGCGGGCCCGCAGGGCCTCGTAGGCCTCGTCGCGGCGCACCTTCGGCAGCCCGCCGGGGGGCGTGGCGGGGGCGGGTTCGCGGTGCACCGGCTGCTCGCCGAGGTGCGGGAACTCGCTGACGCCGGTGACGGGTTCGCGGCGGGTGGCGAGGCCGGCGGAGCGGCTGCGCCAGGTGGCGGCGAGCCGGTCGGCCACCAGGCCCGAGCGCAGGGCGGCCTCCTGTCCCCCGGCGCGCTCGATCTCCTGGAACCAGGCCCAGGCGGCGTGGGCCAGCTGGTCGGTCAGGCTCTCGACGTACCAGGAGCCGCCCGCCGGGTCGATGACGCGGGCCAGGTGGGACTCCTCCAGCAGAACGGCGGAGGTGTTGCGGGCGATGCGGCGGGCGAAGGCGTCCGGCAGTCCGAGGGCTTCGTCGAAGGGCAGCACGGTGACGGCGTCTGCGCCGCCGACGCCCGCGCCGAGGCAGGCGACCGTGGTGCGCAGCATGTTCACCCACGGGTCCCGACGGGTCATCATCACCGCGGAGGTGACGGCGTGTTGGCGCTGCGCTCCGGCCGCCGCGGTGGCGCCGCTGGCCTCGGCCACCCGGGCCCACAGCCGCCGTGCGGCGCGGAAGGTGGCGATGGTGAGGAACTGGTCGGCGGTGGCCGCGTAGCGGAACTCCAGCTGGCCGCAGGCCTCGTCGACGGTCAGCCCGGCGTCGGTGAGGGCGCGCAGGTAGGCGACCCCGGTGGCGAGGGAGCAGCCGAGCTCCTCGGCGGCCGAGCCGCCGGCGTCGTGGTAGGGCAGGGCGTCGACGGTCAGGGCGCGCAGGCCGGGGAGCTCGCGCGTGCAACGGGCGGCCAGCGCAACGGCGTCGGCCGGCTGTCCGGCGAGGTCGGCGTCCTGTCCGGTACGGGCCAGGGTGCCCAGCGGGTCGGCGCCCAGATTGCCGGTGAGGGCGGTGCGGGGGACGCCGCGTGCGTCGCAGAGCTGCAGCAGGGCCTCGGCCGCGGGCCCGGTCTCCGCGCCGGCGTCGAGGACGACGGCGGCCAGGTCGAGGTAGACGCCCTCCAGGGCGGTGGCCAGGCCGGAGACGGGAAGCCCCGCGGGGCCGACGGTCAGCCAGAGGGAGGTGGCCCCGTTCTCCAGGTCGGCCAGGACGGCCTCGTTGGCCCTGCGGGGGTCGGGCTCGCGGTGCTGCTGGCGTACGTCCCAGCCGGAGACGGCCGTTGCCCCCGCCCTGCCGCCGCGCACGAAGGGCGGGAAGCCCGGGTGGCCGGCCGCGCCCGTGGCGTTCTCGGCGGTGTAGAGCGGGCGGGTGGCGAGCCCGTCCTGGAGCGCGGTGGCCAGTGCGTCCTCGGCCGCCGGACCCGTCGCGTCGGTGCCCGCTTTGCTCAGCACGCCTTCGACGAGGCGCTGCCATTGTCCGCGGGTCGCGTCCGGGAACTCGGCGGCCAGGGAGAAGCCATCATCAGGCAGGACCGTCATGGCACGAAGGCTAGGCGAGCCATCAGGGCTCGCAGCAGGGGCAACCGCTGTGACCTTGGCCTCTTCGGGCCCCGTAGGGGCGCGGGGAACTGCGCGATCGGCCACGACGCGCCCGCAGTCGAGGTTCCCGGGGCTTCGCCCCGGACCCTGGAGGCGGTGAGTCGGCTGCGGGCCGGTGGGGGCTTGTCGCGCAGTTCCCCGCGCCCCTACGGGGCGCCGTGGCGCTGCCCTACGGGCGGCAGTCCCGCACCGGGTCGTCGTGCGTGAGCGCACAACCGATCGCCGTACCGCGCTCCTTGCCGTACCTCTCGACGAGCGCGGCACGGAAGTCCGCCCACTGGCGACGCGTGTCGGCGACGGCCGCGTGGACGGCGCGGTCGAAGTTGCCGTCGACCTTGCCGCGGACAGTGGCCGGGGCCGCGGTGGCGCCGGTGGCGGGGTCGATGGTGCCCTCGTCCTTGTTGAGGACGGAGTGCTGGACGCGTCCGGAGCAGAAGCCCGGCAGGAGCGAGAAGCAGCCGGTGGTCAGGTCGCGGGGGACGGCGGAGGCCTGGAGGGGGCGGCCGGCGGCGAGGGCGAGCAGCGGGGAGGGGGCGGGCAGGTCCAGGCCGGGCGGGTTGTCCTTGCCGAGAGGGCGTGAAGTGTCGGCCTTGTCTGTCCAGTTGCTGTGGGCGTAGAAGTCCTGCACGCCGTGCAGGGCGCGGCCGAGGCCCTCGATGGCCTCGCACTTGGCGCGGCCGGGCAGGCCGAGGGTGAAGGTGCAGTCCCGGCCGAGCTCGGTCGCGCGGGGCGCGATGCCGCCGTCGGCCTTCAGGGTGCCGCCCGCCGCGGATATGCCCTCGCGGAAGCGCGTCTGCAGCTTCGCGACGCACGACTGCAGCCGCTCGGTGGCCTGTTCGCGGGTGCGCGGGTAGCCGGGGGCGGCGAGGTAGTCGGCGTCGTCGCAGTGGGCGGCGGGGTTGAAGGACTCGTCGGAGTCCGGGGCGCCGACGGCGCCGAAGGTGCGCTGGTGGCCGGCGATCTGGTCCAGCGAGCGCGGCTCGAAACAGCTGCCGTCGGAGGGGGTTCCGGGGGCGCAGGCGAGGGTGGCACGGGTGATGCGCTCGTGCTCGGCGTGCTGGCCGAAGGCGTTGACGGTGCCGAACGCCTGGGCCGTTCCGGCCTGTGCGGTGAGCAGCAGAGGGGCGGCAAGCGCGGCCGCGCCCAGTCCGAGGAGGCGTCTGCGCAGGGAAGTCCACATGGATTTCGGCCTTTTCGAGGGGGGTGCCGACGGGAAGAGGCCAGTGGAACCCGATCTTGCACAAAAGGCAATTCAGCAGCGCCCCCTACCGGGCGCCCCGTCAGGGGCGCGGGGAACTGCGCGAGCAACCACGACGCGCCCGCAGCCGACGTCCGCCCCTTACGGAGCGCCCTAATGTCGTCCCGGGACGACAAACTCGCACCACACCGACTTCCCCGTGCCGCGCGGCTCCACGCCCCACACGTCGGCGAGCCGGTCGACCAGCAGCAGCCCCCGGCCCGAGACCCCCGACTCGCCGGGCTCCCTGCGCCGCGGCAGGACGCTGGACTTGTCCTCGACCTCGACGCGCACCCGGCGTTCGGGGCCGGTGAGCATGCGGATCGTCACCACGGCGGCGCCCTCGGTGTGCAGCAGGGCGTTGGTCGCCAACTCGTCGGCGACGAGCTCGATTTCGTCCGAACGCTCCCGGGCGCCCCAGGCCCGCACGGCGGCGCGGATCATGTGGCGGGCGGCGGAGAGGGCCTCGGGGTCGGCGGGGGCGATGTGCTGCTGGAGCCGGCCGCCGCCGCGGACGGGCGCGCCGTGGCGGCGGAGCAGCAGCACGGCCATGTCGTCCTCGCCGATACGCTCGCCGCTGGTCTCGCACAGCCGGTCGGCCAGGCTCTGCAGCTCGTAGGGCCCGTCGCGGACGGCGGCCGCGAGTCTCTGCATGCCCTCGTCGAGGTCGGTGCCGGGCTCCTCGACCAGGCCGTCGGTGAACATCAGCAGGGTCTCCCCCGGGTCCATCTCCATGGTCGTCACGGGGTAGTCGAGCGGCCCGAACTCGGCCGAGAGGCCCAGCGGCAGCCCGCCGGCGACGGGCAGCCGCCGACAGGTGCCGTCGGCGTGCCGCAGCAGCGGGTCGATGTGCCCGGCGCGGACGAACTGGACGACGCCGGTGGAGAGGTCGGCCTCGGCGTAGCAGCAGGTGGCGAAGCGGTCGGTGTCCAGTTCGTGCAGGAAGGTGGAGGCGCGGGCCATCACGGTGCCCGGGGCGTGCCCCTCGGCGGCGTAGGCCCGCAGGACGATGCGCAGCTGGCCCATCACGGCCGCGGCTTGGGTGTCGTGCCCCTGGACGTCGCCGATGACGGCACCGACCCGGCCGCCCGGCAGCGGGACCACGTCGTACCAGTCGCCGCCGACGTCGCGGCCCATGCGGGCGGAGCGGTAGCGCACGGCGATCTGCGCACCGGGGATGTCGGGGATGCGGCGCGGCAGCATGGCCTGCTGCAGGCCCTCGGCGAGGTCGTGCTCCTGGTCGAAGAGCATGGCCCGGGCGATGGCCTGGGCGAGGCTGCTGCTCAGCGCGATGAGCAGGTTGCGCTCCTGCTGGGTGAAGCCGCGGGTGTCCCGGTAGAGGATGCCGAGGGCGCCGATGGGGCGGCCCTGGGCGACGAGCGGCAGGTAGGCGGCGGAGCAGATGCCGATGCCCTTGATGTTGTCCCACAGCCAGGGGTAGCAGGCGGCCCACTCCTCGCGGGACTCGATGAAGCGCGGGGTCATGGTCCGGATGACCTCGCTCATGGGGAGGTTGTCGTCGATGCGGGTGTAGAGCGTGCCGGGGATGTAGTGCTCCGAGGGGCCCTCGGCGACCAGGTGGACGCGCCCGGCCTCGACGAGGCCGAGGACGAGCAGGTCGGAGCCCAGGTGCTCCACGGACCGGGGGTCCTTGAAGAAGTCGATGACGTCCTGGACCGTCCTGGCGTGCGCGAGGGCGGCGGTGGTCCGCTCGACGACGCTGGTCTGCCGGCGGTGGACCTCCTCGGGCCCGGACGGCCGGGCGGAGTGGCCGAGTTCCTCGGTGGCGTCGCGGACGATGCCGATGACGCGGCTGGGGCGGCCCTGCTCGTCGCGCCGGATGAAGCCCTGGGTGTGCGTCCAGCACAGGGAGCCGTCCTCGGCGCGGACGCGGAAGTAGGCGCCGTAGGAGTCGCTGCCGTCCTTGAGGGCCGTGGAGATCAGGGTGTCGAGGCGCGCGCTCTCGGCGCGCGGCACCCGGCCGACGAGCGTGGTGGGGTCCCCGTCGAACTCCTCCGCGAGCATCCGGAAGACGGCGAGCGCCCCGGGGTCCAGGTGGAGCCGGCCGCTGTCGAGGTCCCAGTCGAAGCTGCCCATGCGGTTGAGGGCGAGGCTCAGCTCCGGGCCCGCGGGCCAGTCGTCCGGCATGGACGCGTCCGGCTTCGCCGCGGCGTCCGGCATCGGTGCGGCGGCCGGTGTCGTGTCCCGGTCAGCCGCTCCCCGATCAACCATAGAGCCACTCTGCCATCATTTGCCCGTTTCTTCGATGCGACTGCGCAGGGTGACGGCACGGTCCGGAGCGGCACGGAGTGGTACGGATGCCGGGGAGGGGTCACCGTGGAATCCAGGGCCGCCGGGAGATCCGAGGAGCGCGGGAATGGAGTGGTTCACGGAATCCGGGTACTGGCTCAGCCGACTGGTGCTCCAGCGCATGCTCGCCGTCGTCTACCTGGTGGCCTTCCTGTCGGCGGCCGCACAGTTCCGCGCGCTCATCGGGGAACGGGGCATGCTGCCGGTGCCGCGGTTCGTGCGGTACGTGCCGCTGCGCCGGGCGCCCAGCGTCTTCCACCTCCACTACTCGGACCGCTTCTTCGCCGCCTGGGCCCGGGCCGGCGCCCTGCTCTCGGCCGCGATCGTCGCGGGCGCCGCCGACGCGGTGCCGCTGGGGGCGGCGATGGCGATGTGGGCGGTGCTGTGGGTGCTGTACCTGTCGATCGTCAACGTGGGGCAGACCTGGTACTCGTTCGGCTGGGAGTCCCTGCTGCTGGAGGCGGGCTTCCTGGCCGTCTTCCTGGGCAACGCCCGTACGGACCCGCCGGTGCCGGTGCTCTGGCTGCTGCGCTGGCTGGTCTTCCGCGTCGAGTTCGGGGCGGGCCTGATCAAATGGCGCGGCGACCCGTGCTGGCGCGATCTGACCTGCCTCTACTACCACCACGAGACCCAGCCCATGCCGGGGCCGCTGAGCTGGTTCTTCCACCGGCTGCCGCGGCCGCTGCACCGCGTGGAGACCGGCGCCAACCACGTGGCCCAGCTGGTGGTGCCCTTCGGGCTGTTCCTGCCGCAGCCCGCGGCGAGCGTGGCGGCGGGACTGATCATCGTCACCCAGCTCTGGCTCGTCGCCTCGGGCAACTTCGCCTGGCTGAACTGGATCACGATCGTCATCGCCCTGTCCGCCGTCGACGGCAACGCCGCCGCGGAGCTGTTCTCGCTGCCGCGCCACGCCCCCGGGCCCGGCGCGCCCGTCTGGTACGAGGCCCTCGTCCTCGCCGTCACCGTGTTCGTGCTCGTCCTGAGCTGGTGGCCGGTGCGCAACCTGCTCTCCCGCAACCAGCGGATGAACATGTCCTTCAACCCCTATCACCTCGTCAACACCTACGGCGCCTTCGGCAGCATCAACCGCCGCCGCCACGAGGTCGTCGTCGAGGGCACGAACGAGGAGCACATCACGCGGGAGACGGTGTGGAAGGAGTACGGCTTCAAGGGCAAGCCCGGCGATCCGCGGCGCGCGCCACGGCAGTTCGCGCCGTGGCACCTCCGCCTGGACTGGCTGATGTGGTTCGCCGGGATCTCGCCCGGATACGCGGAGGACTGGTTCGGCCCGTTCGTGGAACGGCTGCTCACCAACGACCCTGCGACAGTGCGGCTGTTGCGCCACAACCCGTTCCCCGACACCCCGCCCACGCATGTGCGTGCGCGGCTGTACCTGTACCGCTTCACGACATGGCAGGAGCGCCGCGAGACCGGGGCCTGGTGGCACCGAACCCTGGAACGGGAGTGGCTGCCGCCGGTGGCACTGGTGCGCCCCGAAGGGGCGCGGGGAACTGCGCGACCAGCCACCGAAGACCCGCAGCCGGACTAGGCCCCGGCCAGCCCCCACCGCTCCCGCTCCCCCGCAGTGATCGGCGGCTCCGCCGCAGGCCGCCGCCCAGGCCCCCGCAGCACGTGAACGGCAACCCCCGGAGCGAACAGCGCGGACAGCGGCCGC
The DNA here is from genome assembly GCF_053594995.1 of Streptomyces sp. NPDC002536. Lineage (NCBI taxonomy): Bacteria > Bacillati > Actinomycetota > Actinomycetes > Kitasatosporales > Streptomycetaceae > Streptomyces > Streptomyces sp. NPDC002536. The sequence goes on along the minus strand of NZ_JBSFWU010000150.1, from coordinate 2,531 downwards.
GACAACGTCATCACCTCCAACAGCGGCCGCGTCACGGCCGGATTGGCGGTAGCGGTCAGCATCGTCCGCTGCACATAACCCCGCAGCAGCCGGGCCGCCGCGGGCGGCCGGGCGCCCACCACCCCGGGGTAGTTGACGTCCTCACCGGTCGCCAGGTCCCAGGCGGGCCCCGCCGCCGCGGCGGCCGCCCGCTGCGCCCGCCGGGCGAACCCGGGACCGCCCGCCCCATCCGCCCGCAGCGCCGCCCGCAGGGCGGCCGCGCTGTGCGCGGCCACCGACATGCCGTGCCCGTAGACCGGGTTGTACGCGGCCAGGGCGTCGCCCATGACGAGGAAGCCGGCAGGCCACTCCGGGAGGCGCTCGAAGTACCGGCGCCGGTTGACGGTGGAGCGGGTGAGGTGCACCTCGGTCAGCGGCTCGGCGCGGGCGACGAGGTCGGCCACGATCGGGTGCCGCAGCGTGCGCGCGTAGGGCTCGAACTCCCCTGCGTCCCGGGTGGGTTCACCGCCCCGGGTGCCCGCGAGAGTGACGATCCAGCGCCCGCCCTCGATGGGCAGCAGGGTGGCGCCCCGCCCCGGGCGCGGCGTGCCCGCCTCCGCCTGGACGCTGACCACCGGAACGTCCTCCGCCCCGGGCGGCGCACGGAACACCCGCGTCGCGTAGACCAGTCCCGAGTCGACCGTCTCCTCGCGGACGGCGGGCAGTCCGAGCTGCGCCAGCCACTGCGGCGCCCGGGAGCCGCGGCCGGTGGTGTCGACCACGAGGTCCGCCTCAAGGCTCTCGGCGCCGCTCCCGCCGTGCAGGCGCACCCCCGTCACCCTGCGCGCGGTCCCGAGCAGGCCCGCGGCCTCGGCGCCCTCGTGCAGCGTGATCCCCGGCCGGGCCAGGACCTGTTCGCGCACGACCGCGTCGAGCAGGTCGCGGCTGCAGGCGATGAGGTACTCCATCTCGGGCCAGCGCGGCATCCAGCCCTGCACCAGGAGGGAGACCAGCCCGGTCGGCAGCGGGATCCGCCGGGCCCCCGCCGTCAGCCACTGCTCGGAGACGCCGGGCAGCAGGCTCTCGATCACGCGCGCCCCGCCGGACATCATCAGGTGCGCGTGACGGGCCTGCGGCACGCCTTTTCGCGCGCGGGCGGTGTCCGGCAGCCGGTCGCGTTCGACGACCACGACGTCGTGCCCGTGGTCCGCGAGCACCGCCGCGGCCAGCATCCCGGCCATGCCGCCGCCGAGCACCACCGACCGGCGGCCGTTCGCACTGCTCATCCCGGATCCTCCTGACGACTGTCTGTTTGGTCTCCCCATATAGCGCCCGGCCCGAACGCATGCGGGCGAACGCGCCGTGGCGCACGGTGGAGTGTGGAGGTGGCTGCCGTGGAGACTCTCGGGCCGGTGGAGGCCCTGGAACGCATCGCGTTCCTGCTGGAGCGCGACCGGGCGCCCACGTACCGGGTCAAGGCGTTCCGCACGGCGGCCGGGGTGATCGCCGCCATGCCGGAGGAGGAGGTGCGCCGGCGCGCGGCCGACGCCTCGCTCACCGAGGTGCGGTCCATCGGCCCCAAGACGGCCGCCGTGGTCGCCGAGGCACTGGCCGGCAGGGTGCCGGAGTACCTGGCGCACCTGGAACAGGAGTCCGGCGGACCGCTGACCGAGGGCGGTGGGACGCTGCGGGCCGCGCTGCGCGGCGACTGCCACCTGCATTCGGACTGGTCGGACGGCGGCAGCGGCATCGAGGAGATGGCCCGCACGGCCCGGGCCCTGGGCCACGAGTGGGCGGTGCTGACCGACCACTCCCCCCGGCTGACCGTCGCCCGCGGCCTCTCCCCGGACCGGCTGCGTGCCCAGCTCGACGCGGTCGGGGAGGTCAACGAGCGTATGGGCGAGGGCTTCCGGCTGCTGACGGGCATCGAGTGCGACATCCTCGCCGACGGCTCGCTGGACCAGGAGGAGGAACTGCTGGAGCGGCTGGACGTGGTGGTGGCCTCGGTGCACTCGAAACTGCGGATGGACGCGGAGGGCATGACCCGCCGTCTGGTGGCCGCGGTGGCCAGTCCGCTGGTGGACGTGCTGGGGCACTGCACGGGCCGGCTGCTGGACGGGCGGGGGCGGCCCGCATCGGAGTTCGACGCGGCGATGGTCTTCACCGCCTGCGCCCGCTTCGGCACCGCCGTGGAGATCAACAGCCGCCCCGAACGGCTCGACCCGCCACGCCGGTTGCTGCGCCGGGCGCTCGATGCCGGGGTGCTGTTCGCGATCGACAGCGACGCCCACGCCCCCGGCCAGCTGGACTGGCAACGCTACGGCTGCGCCCGCGCCGAGGAGTGCGGGGTACCTGCGGATCGCGTGATCACGACGTGGCCGGAGGAGCGGCTGCTGGAGTGGACACGGTCGCGGTGAGAGTGCGCCCCGTAAGGGGCGCGGGGAACTGCGCGAGCAACCACGACGCGCCCGCAGTCGAGGTTCCCCCAGCTACCGCTGGGGGTGCCCCCAGGGGCTGCGCCCCGGACCCCTGGGGTGGTGCGTCGGCTGCGG
>NZ_JBSFWU010000149.1:0-13238 GCF_053594995.1 Streptomyces sp. NPDC002536 | reverse complement strand
GACGCAACGGTGGCCGTCGCGCATGAGCCGCCGCACCAGGTTGGCGCCCATCCGGCCGAGCCCGACCATTCCGATCTGCAGGGGCGAGTCCGTGGCGGCCGACCCGTACGCCGCCGTCCCGCACCAGCAGCCGTACACGGAGTACGGCGAGTGGGACGCCCACAACCCCGACGATGCCCAGAACCCCCCGTACCAGCAGCCCGGTTACGGCACCGGTTACGACCAGGGCTACGACCCTTCGTACCCGGCCCAGCCCCAGCCCCAGCAGTACGACTCACCGGGCCAGGCCCCGTACCCGCAGGACCCCTACGCGGCCGGTTCGTACGGTCAGTACGACGTCTACGACCCGTACGGCTACGGACATCAGCAGCCCCACCGTGACGGGAGCGAGCAGCAGTGAAGCGCACGACCCTCTCCCTGTTCGCCATGACGGCGGCACTCGCCGCCGTCACCGGTGTCGTCGTGCTCACCGACCCGTCAGACGTTTCCGCGCCGGGCGGCAAGAGCGGTCAGACCGTCACGGGCGCGAAGGCGCCCGTGCAGCGGTCCGCGCTGGTGTGCCCGGCGCCGACGTCGTCCGACGTGGGGGACACGACGTACACCGCTTTCACGCCGACCGGAGGCAAGGGCACGGGGAAGCCTGCGGACCTGCTGCCCGCGGCGGGCGGCAAGAGCGGCAAGAACGACGGCAAGCCGGTCCTCTCCCTCAAGGAGCCCGGCAAGCCGGTCACGGCCACGACCGACCGCTCGGACGCACCGGCCCTCTACGGCGCCGCCGACGGTCCGCTCGCCCCCGGCTGGACGGCGCAGCAGACCACCACCATCAGCGCGGGCAGCGGGCGCGGGCTGCACGGTCTGACGTGCACCCCGCCCGACACGTCCTTCTGGTTCCCGGGCGCGAGCACCGCCAAGGGACGTCAGGACTACGTCCACCTGACCAACCCGGATGTCACGCCGGCCGTCGTCGACCTGGAGCTGTACGGCAAGGACGGCCGCATCAAGGCGCCTTCGGGGGAGGGCGTCACCGTTCCGCCGCGCACGACCGTGCCGGTGCTGCTGTCGACGCTGACGGATGCGCCTGCGGACGACCTCACCCTTCACGTGGCGGCCCGCTCGGGCCGCGTGGGTGCCGCGGTGCAGGCCTCCGACGAGAAGGCCGGCGGCGACTGGCTGCCGCCGTCCGCCGACCCGGCGGCGGACGCGGTGCTGCCCGGCATCCCCGCCGACGCCACGTCCGTGCGGCTCGTCGCCCACGTGCCCGGCTCGGACGACGCGGACGTCGGCCTGCGCCTCGTCGGGCCGAACGGCACGATCTCCCCGGCCGGCCACGAGTCGCTGCACCTCAAGGGCGGCATGACGACCGCCGTCGACCTCGGCGACCTCACCCGCGGCGAGGCGGGCTCCCTGATGCTCACGGGCGGCAGCGGCAGCACCCCGGTCGTCGCCGCACTGCGCGTCACGCGCGGCAAGGACGACAAGCAGGAGACGGCGTTCATCCCCGCCACCTCCGCGATCGACGGACGCGGCACCGTGGCGGACAACCGCGCCAAGGCCGCCACGCTGTCGCTGACCGCACCGGGCAAGGCGGCCACGGTGCGGGTCACGTCCTCGGCGGGCAGCGACGGCGGCTCACCGGTGACCAAGACGTACACGGTCAAGGCGGGAACGACCCTCGCCTTCGAACCTCCGCAGCCGGACGGGGCCAAGGGCTCCTACGCGGTGACGGTGGAGAAGACGGGCGGGGGACCGGTGTACGCGTCGCGGATGCTCGCCCTGCCGAAGGACGGCGTCCCGATGTTCACGATCCAGCCTCTCCCCGACGACCGCTCCACGGTGGCGGTCCCGGAGGCGAAGACGGACCTGTCGTTGCTGAACCGGGGCTGAGGAGCCCCGACCGGCCCCAGCCGGCCCGCAGTTGCCGTACCGCTCAGTCCTGCCCGTACCGCGGATCCACCGACTCGGGCGCGAGCCCCAGGAGTTCGGCGACCTGCTCCACCACGACCTCGTGGACGAGCAGGGCCCGCTCGTCCCGCGTCTTGGTGCGGATCTCCACCGGCCGCCGGTAGACGACGATCCGGTCGGGGCTGTCGCCGTGGGCGGGGACGTACCGCCCGAGCGGCACGGTGTCCCCGTCGAGCAGCGCGGCGAGGGCCTCGGCCTCGTCGCCCCCCACGGGCACCTCCCGGACCACGAAGTCCACCGACGCCAGCTGCGGCCACCGCCGCTCCAGCCGCTCCGCGGAGTCGTGCACGAGGTCGATGAACGCCTCGGCCCGGCTGACCGACAGCGGCACCTGGGGCGGGGCGACCGGTCCGCGCATACCGCGCCCGTGGCGGTCGCGGTGGCGGGGGCGCGGGGGCGTCGGCCCGGGGTGCCCGCCGGCGTCGGTCGGGGGAGGTACGGGGCTGTCCATCACTCCTGAGAGTATCCGTCGGCGGCCCGTGTACACGCCGTGGCCACGCATCTCATCGCATGTCGCCGGATGAACGTTTCGGCCGTCTCTGCGAACGTTTTCGGCCGTGTGCTGAGCCGCCCGTCGCATGCGGAATGACACTATGTGTTCCGGGTGATGACGTTTTCTCCGTCCACCCCGCACCGTGTTCCTCGTCTCGTGTACGGGTCAACCAGGCGCTTTGACAACGGTGTCCACCGGACGAACCGGGACGACACGGAGGGGTGAGCCGGGGGTGAGTCGTCGCGGCCCGCTCAAGAGTGCGGTACCGTCCCACCTCGTGAGCCCTGTACGTCGCTGTTCGCGCACCGCGTGCGGCCGCCCGGCCGTCGCGACGCTGACGTACGTCTACGCCGATTCGACCGCCGTCCTCGGTCCGCTCGCCACCTATGCCGAACCCCATTGCTACGACCTGTGCGCCGAGCACTCCGAGCGTCTGACCGCCCCGCGCGGCTGGGACGTCGTCCGCCTCGCGGTCGACAGCGGTCCCGCCCGCCCCAGCAGTGACGACCTCGAAGCCCTCGCCAACGCCGTGCGCGAGGCGGCCCGTCCGCAGGAGCGCACCGCCGGTCCGGGCACCGCGCCGGGCGTCATGGGCCCGGGCGGTCGCGACGCCAACCCGATGGAGGTCGCCCGCCGGGGTCACCTCAGGGTGCTCCGCTCGCCCGACTCCTGACAGTGCGTACGCCCGTTGTCCCACCCGGCAGGTAGGTTTGGTGTCCCGAATCGCACTCAAGGAGGGGTCGGCTGTGGCTGATCTGTCGCAGATCGTGAAGGCGTACGACGTGCGCGGCGTCGTCCCCGAGCAGTGGGACGAGAAGCTGGCCGAACTGTTCGGCGCCGCCTTCACCCAGGTCACGGAAGCCTGTGCGATCGTCGTCGGCCACGACATGCGGCCCTCCTCGCCCGGCCTGTCGCAGGCCTTCGCGCGCGGCGCGGCGGCCCGTGGCGCGGACGTCACCCTGATCGGCCTCTGCTCGACCGACGAGCTCTACTTCGCCAGCGGCCAACTCGGCCTGCCGGGCGCCATGTTCACGGCCAGTCACAACCCCGCGCAGTACAACGGCATCAAGATGTGCCGCGCGGGCGCGGCCCCGGTCGGCCAGGACACCGGCCTCGCCGAGATCCGCGCCCTCGCGGAGGGCTGGCTGGAGAGCGGCGCCCCCGAGCCCGTGGCCGTCTCCGGCACCGTCACCGAGCGGGACGTCCTCGCGGACTACGCGGCGCACCTGTGCTCCCTCGTCGATCTCGGCCGGATTCGCCCCCTGAAGGTCGTGGTGGACGCGGGCAACGGCATGGGCGGCCACACCGTCCCGACCGTCCTCGACGGCCTGCCGGTCGACCTGGTGCCCATGTACTTCGAACTCGACGGCACCTTCCCGAACCACGAGGCCAACCCCCTCGACCCGAAGAACATCGTCGACCTCCAGGCCAAGGTCCGGGAGACGGGCGCCGACATCGGCCTCGCCTTCGACGGCGACGCCGACCGCTGCTTCGTCGTGGACGAGCGCGGCGAGCCCGTCTCGCCCTCCGCGATCACTGCCCTCGTCGCCGCCCGCGAGCTGGCCAAGCACCCCGGCGGCACGATCATCCACAACCTGATCACCTCCTGGTCGGTGCCGGAGGTCGTCGGGGAGCACGGCGGCAGGGCCGTCCGCACCCGCGTCGGCCACTCCTTCATCAAGCAGGAGATGGCCGCGCACGGCGCCGTCTTCGGCGGCGAGCACTCCGCCCACTACTACTTCCGCGACTTCTGGAACGCCGACACCGGCATGCTCGCGGCCCTCCACGTCCTGGCGGCGCTCGGCGGCCAGCCCGGCCCGCTCTCGGAGCTCGTCCGGCAGTACGACCGCTACGCGGCCTCCGGCGAGATCAACAGCACCGTCGCCGACCAGGCCGGCCGCAGCGCGGCGGTCCGGGCCGCGTACGAGGACCTGCAGGGCGCCGAGCTCGACGAGCTGGACGGCCTGACCGTCACCACGCCCGACTGGTGGTTCAACCTCCGCGCGTCCAACACCGAGCCCCTCCTCCGCCTCAACGTGGAGGCCCGCGACGCGGCCACCGTGGCCCGCGTGCGGGACGAGGTCCTGGCGATCGTCAGGGCGTGAGGGCGCCGGGTCCCCGGCGGTAGGCTGACCACACAGAACCGCACATCCCCGAAGGGAATCCCCATGCCGCTCGAAGCCGGTCTCCTGGAGATCCTCGCCTGCCCGGCGTGCCACGCCCCCCTCCGCGAGGAGAACGCGGCCGAGGAGACCCCCGAGCTGGTGTGCGAGAGCCAGAGCTGCGCCCTGGCCTACCCCGTCCGCGACGGCATCCCCGTCCTGCTCGTGGACGAGGCACGCCGCCCCGCCTGACCCGCCTGATCCCACCGCCTGCCGCAGGCGGCCGGGCACACCCGCATCCCCTCGGCGATCGGAGGCTGAGCAACGGTGTTCGACGAGTCGCTCCTCGATGACCCCGACGGCCTCTCCCGCGCCGATCTGCACGGCCTGCTCCGCGGCGCCGCCGAATCCGGCGCCCGGGTCCGCACGGCCGTGCGGAACGCCACGGAGGCCGGTATCGGCTCCCTGCAGCCGGACGGCCGCCCGCGCGCCGTCCTGGTCGCCGGGCCCGGCCCGGCCGCCGGCTCCACGGCGGAGCTGCTCTCGGCGCTCGCCGACGGCAGCTGCCCCGTCGCCCTGATCCGCCCGGCGGGCGTGGCCCCCGCCCCCGGCGCCCTGCGCTGGACGCTCCCCGGCTGGACGGGCCCGCTCGACCTGCTCCTCGTCGCCAGCCCGGACGGCACGGAGCCGGGCCTCGCCCTGCTGCTGGAACAGGCCTACCGGCGCGGCTGCACCGTCGTCTCCGTCAGCCCCGCGGGCTCCCCGCTCGCCGAGGCCACCGCCCAGGTCCGCGGCCTGGCCGTGCCGCTCACCGCCACGCCGTACGAGGCCGCCATGGCCGGCGGCACCGCGGACGACGAGGGCGCCCGGGCCGTGCTGCCCTCCGGTCCCGGCACCCTCTGGTCGCTGCTCACCCCGCTGCTCGCCCTCGCCGACCGCATCGGCCTGTGCACCGCGCCGCCCGAGGCCCTGGAGTCGCTCGCCGACCACCTCGACCAGGTCGCCGAGCGCTGCGGCCCCGCCATCGCCACCTACAGCAACCCGGCCAAGACCCTGGCGGCCGAGGTCGCCGACACCCTCCCGCTGATCTGGAGCGAGGGCGAGCTCGCCGCCGCGGCCGGCCGCCGCTTCGCGACCGTCCTCGCCGCGCTCGCCGGCCGCCCCGCGCTCGCCGCCGAGCTCCCCGAGGCGCTCACCGCGCACGGCGCCCTGCTCTCCGGGGTCTTCGCCGCCGGGGCGGACCCGGAGGACTTCTTCCGCGACCGGGTCGAGGAGCAGGAAGCCGCCCTGCACGCCCGCGTCGTCCTGCTCCGCGAGCGCGAGCCCGACGTCACGTCGCCCGCTCCCGCCGCCCGCGAACTCGCCCTGCACCGCGACACCCCCGTCAGCGAGCTGGAGGCGACCGAGAGCAACAGCGCCCTGGAGACCGCCGCGGAGCTCCTCGCCATCACGGACTTCGCCGCCGTCTACCTCGCGCTCGCCTCCACGCCGTAGCGGGGCCGGCACCCCGCCCCAGGTCGTCCCCCGACAGCCCACCCAGGACAGTCAGGAACAGAGCACCCATGGACCTTCTCGCCAACACCGTGCGCCCTTATGCCTGGGGCTCCACCACCGCGATCCCCGGGCTGCTCGGCGTGGACCCCACCGGCGAGCCCCAGGCGGAGCTGTGGATGGGCGCCCACCACGGTGCGCCCTCCCGCATCGACCGGGGACAGGGGCCCCGCGCCCTGTCCGAGGTGATCGCCGCCGACCCCGAGGGCGAGCTGGGCACCGGGCCCGTCGCACGCTTCGGCCCCCGGCTGCCGTTCCTGCTGAAGATCCTCGCCGCGGCCTCCCCGCTCTCCCTGCAGGTCCACCCCGACCTCGCCCGGGCCGCCGCCGGCTTCGCGGAGGAGGAGGCCCGGGGCATCCCCCTCGACGCCCCCCACCGCAACTACAAGGACGCCAACCACAAGCCCGAACTGATCTGCGCCCTCACCCCGTTCGAGGGTTTCTGCGGCTTCCGCGCCCCCGAGGTGACGGCCGGCCTGCTCGGTGCGCTCGGCGTCGACTCCCTCGTCCCGTACGCCGACCTCCTGCGGGCACACCCGGAGGAGGCCGCCCTGCGCGAGGTCCTCGCCGCCGTCCTCAGCGCCGAACCCGAGGCCATGGCCAAGACGGTGGCGGAGGCCACCGCCGCGGCGGAGCGGCTCGGCGCCGTCGACGGCCCGTACCGCGAGGCGTACGCCGCCTACGCCTCCCTCGCCCACCACTACCCCGGGGACCCGGGCGTCATCGCGGCCATGCTCCTCAACCACGTGCGCCTGCTGCCCGGCGAGGCCCTCTACCTCGGCGCCGGAGTCCCGCACGCCTACCTCGAAGGCCTCGGCGTCGAGATCATGGCCAACTCCGACAACGTCCTGCGCTGCGGCCTGACCCCCAAGCACGTCGACGTCCCCGAACTCCTGCGCGTCGTCCGCTTCGAGGCGTCCGACCCCGAGGTGCTGCGGCCCGAGGCCGACGCCGAGGGGGAGGAGGTCTACGACGCCCCCGTGCAGGAGTTCCGGCTCTCGCGCTACGTCCTGGCCCCCTGCGCGAGCAACGACGGCGAGGGCACCGCGCTGCCGTCCGGCGCCGCGCAGATCCTGCTGTGCACCTCCGGCACGGTCGTCCTCCGCAACACCGAGGGCCGTGAACTGCTCCTGGACCCGGGCATGTCCGCCTTCGTCCCCGCCGACGAACGCGTCGTGCTCCTCGGTGAGGCGACGGTCTTCCGGGCCACGGTCGACGGCGGCGCCGCATGAGTGCAACGGGCGGCACGAAGGCCATCGTCGCCGCGCTCGGCGCCAATCTGGCCATCGCAGTAGGGAAGTTCATCGCCTTCGCCTTCAGCGGCTCGTCGTCCATGCTCGCCGAAGGCGTCCACTCGGTCGCCGACTCCGGCAACCAGGCCCTGCTGCTGCTCGGCGGCAAGAAGGCCCGGAAGCAGGCGACCGAGGAACACCCCTTCGGCTACGGCCGCGAGCGCTACGTCTACGGATTCCTCGTCAGCATCGTCCTGTTCACCATCGGTGGCGTCTTCGCGCTCTACGAGGGCTACGAGAAGATCAGGAGCCCGCACGCACTGGAGTACTGGTACTGGCCGGTGGGCGTGCTCGTCTTCGCCGTCGTCGCGGAGGGCTTCTCGTTCCGCACGGCCGTCAAGGAGGCGAACGAACTGCGGGGCGGGCAGTCCTGGAGCTCCTTCGTCCGCACGGCCAAGGCGCCCGAACTCCCGGTCGTGCTGCTGGAGGACTTCGGCGCCCTGATCGGCCTCGTCCTCGCGCTGGCGGGCGTCGGCCTGACGCTCCTCACCGGCGACGGGGTGTGGGACGGCATCGGCACGCTGTGCATCGGCGCCCTGCTGGTCGTGATCGCCCTCGTGCTGGCGGCCGAGACCAAGTCCCTGCTGCTGGGCGAGGCCGCGGGACCGGAACAGGTGGCCAGGATCCGCGCGGCGGCGGTGGACGGGGAGACCGTCACGTCGGTCATCCACATGCGCACCCTCCACCTGGGCCCGGAGGAGCTCCTGGTGGCCGCCAAGATCGCGGTCCGCCACGACGACACGGCGGCCCAGGTGGCCCGCGCCATCGACGAGGCGGAGGCACGCATCCGCGAGGCGGTGCCGATCGCGCGGGTGATCTACCTGGAGCCGGACATCAGGCGCTGAGGCAGGGCCGGGGCCCGGGCCCCGGCCCTCAGCGGATCTCCTCCAGGACCCCCAGTACCCCGTCCGTGCCGGGTGCTTCCAGCAGGCGCTCCCGGAACCCCGTGTCCAGCAGCTTCCGCGCCAGCAGCGCCAGGATCCGCAGGTGCTCGTCCCCGGCGGCGGCCTCCGGCACCGCGATCATGAAGATGAGCCGCGCCCGCGTCCCGTCGAGCGCCCCCCACTCGATGCCCGCGCCGGACCGGGCGAAGGCGACGACCGGAGCCGACACCGCATCGGTCTTCGCATGCGGGATCGCGATCTCCTCGCCGAGCCCGGTCGTCCCGAGCTCCTCCCGCGCCAGCGCGGCGGCCGTCAGCGCGTCGACATCCGTCACCTTGCCGGTGGCGGCGAGGAGTTCGGCCATCTCCCGGATGGCCGCCTCCTTGTCCTCCGCGGCCAGCCCGAGGCTCACCGTCTGCCCGGTGAGATACCCCGAGAGCACCTCCGGCCGGGCCGTGGGCGCCACGACCGCCTCGGCCGCAGGGGGCGCGGCAGCGGGACCACCGGCGGCAACGGGCGTGCGCCCGAGCGACATCAGCGTGACCGTCGTCAACGCCGTGACCACCGAACCGATGACCACGGCGACGAAGAACATCGGCACTCCGCTCACCGCGCCCAGCACCGCCACGATCGGCCCGCCGTGCGGCACGCTGTCCTGCACCGCCGCGAGGCCCGCGATCGCCCCCGCCACGGCACCGCCCAGCATGTTCGCCGGAATCACCCGCGCAGGCCGGGCCGCAGCGAACGGAATCGCCCCCTCCGTGATGCCGAAGAACCCCATGAACAGCGCGGCCAGCCCGGTCTCCCGTTCCTGCTCGTCGAACATCCGCCGCCGCAGCAGCGTCGCCAGCCCCTGCCCGAGCGGCGGCACCGGAATGGCGGCCGCGCACATGCCCATGATCTCGGGGTTCTTGGAGACCAGCCCCGCGCCGAACAGGAACGCCGTCTTGTTGACGGGCCCGCCCATGTCGAAGGCGATCATCAGCCCCAGGAGCACGCCGAGCAGCGCCGCACTCGCCCCGGTCAGGCTGCCCAGCCAGGTGGTGAGGTGCTCGAAGACCCAGGCGATGGGCCGGCCGACCACATAGATGAAGAACAGGCCGAGGGCGGAGGTCGCCACGACCGGGATCACGATGATCGGCATGATCGGCCGGACGAACCGGGGAACCCTGACCTTCTTGATCCACAGCACCAGGTAGCCGGCCAGGAAGCCCGTGACGATCGCGCCGATGAAGCCCGCACCCGACTTCGAGTCGTACAGCGCACCGGTGTTGGCGATCCAGCCCCCGACCATGCCGGGCACCAGCGCCGGGCGGTCGGCGACGGCATAGGCGATGTAGCCGGACAGGATCGGCACCATCAGCGTGAAGCCGATGACACCGATGTCGTTGACGTGCTTCCAGAACGAACCGTCCGGAATCACCAGCCCGCCACTCGCGTTGGGGTGCCCGCCCAGGGCAAGCGACACCGCGATCAGCAGACCGCCGACGACGACGAACGGAATCATGTACGAGACGCCGTTCATCAGCGCCTTGTACGTGACCCCGCGCCCCTTCCCGGCTTCGCCGCCCGCAACTCCGGCCAGGATCCCGCCCCCGGCGCCGCCGCCCTCGTGAACCGGTGCGGACTGCACCCGCTCGATCAGCTGCTCGGGATGGTGAATCCCCTCCGCGACGCCGACGACCAGCACCCTCTTGCCGGCGAACCGGCTGCGGTCGACGTCCTTGTCCGCGGCGATGATGATGCCGTCGGCCTGGCTGACATCGTTGTCGGTGAGGACGTTCTCCGCGCCGATCGACCCCTGGGTTTCCACTTTGATGTCGTGGCCGAGGGCCTGCGCGGCCTGCACCAGCTTCTCCGCGGCCATGTACGTATGGGCGATACCGGTGGGGCACGCGGTCACCGCGAGCAGCTTGAGCCGTCGCCCGCTCGTCCCCGCGGCGGGGGGAGGACCGGCTGGACTGGTCACATGGATCTCCTCACAACTCGCGTTGACGGCATCCTGCAGCACGGGAGGGACGGAGCAAAACGAGAGAGACCAAGGTCATTGCCGCAGCCGGAACCTGACGGTCCGCCGGATTGCCGCCCCGGGCGGCCCGATCGGGGCCGGGAAGGGGCTGGGGTTCACCGCCGCACCCGGTGTAGATTCGGGGCAGAGCCAGACGTCGCTGCTGATGGCGGTCGGGCGGCCCGCGCGACGGACCGGCCGAGGGAGAGAGGGCCTCCGACGGACTGCGCTGCGGTCAAGGGCGATTCAACCAGTGTGGATCAGTGTGTCCGCACGCATGCAGCCCGGCCGCGTGCACAGCCGCAGGCACCTACCCTCGCTCGACCTTCAGGAGGAGCAGCCCGTATGTCCACCACCTCCCAAGGCCAGGACTTCAAGGTCGCGGACCTGTCCCTGGCAACTTTCGGCCGCAAGGAGATCACCCTCGCCGAGCACGAGATGCCCGGTCTGATGGCGATCCGCAAGGAGTACGCGGCGGCGCAGCCGCTCAAGGGCGCGCGGATCACCGGCTCGCTGCACATGACGGTGCAGACGGCCGTGCTGATCGAGACCCTGGTGGCGCTGGGCGCCCAGGTCCGCTGGGCGTCGTGCAACATCTTCTCCACCCAGGACCACGCAGCGGCCGCGATCGCGGTGGGCCCGCAGGGCACCCCCGAGAACCCGCAGGGCGTCCCGGTCTTCGCCTGGAAGGGCGAGACGCTGGAGGAGTACTGGTGGTGCACGGAGCAGGCGCTGACCTGGGCCGGCACGCCGACCGGCGGCCCGAACATGATCCTCGACGACGGCGGTGACGCCACGCTCCTGGTCCACAAGGGCGTGGAGTACGAGAAGGCGGGCAAGGCCCCGTCGGTGGACACCGCGGAGAACGAGGAGCACCGCGTCATCCTCGAGCTCCTCAACCGCACCCTCGCGCAGTCCCCGCAGAAGTGGACGCAGCTGGCCTCGGAGATCCGCGGCGTCACGGAGGAGACCACCACCGGCGTCCACCGCCTGTACGAGATGCACCAGGCCGGCACGCTCCTCTTCCCGGCGATCAACGTCAACGACGCCGTCACCAAGTCGAAGTTCGACAACAAGTACGGCTGCCGCCACTCCCTCGTCGACGGCATCAACCGCGCCACCGACGTGCTCATCGGCGGCAAGGTCGCGGTCATCTGCGGCTACGGCGACGTGGGCAAGGGCTGCGCGGAGTCGCTGCGCGGCCAGGGCGCCCGCGTGATCGTCACCGAGATCGACCCGATCTGCGCCCTGCAGGCCGCGATGGACGGCTACCAGGTCGCCACGCTGGACGACGTGGTGGAGACCGCCGACATCTTCGTCACCACGACCGGCAACAAGGACATCATCATGGCCGGCGACATGGCCCGGATGAAGCACCAGGCCATCGTGGGCAACATCGGCCACTTCGACAACGAGATCGACATGGCCGGCCTCGCGGCCGTGCCCGGCATCGTCAAGGACGAGGTCAAGCCCCAGGTCCACACCTGGACCTTCCCCGACGGCAAGGCGATCATCGTCCTCTCCGAGGGCCGCCTGCTGAACCTGGGCAACGCGACCGGACACCCCTCGTTCGTGATGTCCAACTCCTTCGCGAACCAGACGATCGCCCAGATCGAGCTCTTCACCAAGCCCGAGTCGTACCCGACCGACGTCTACGTCCTGCCCAAGCACCTGGACGAGAAGGTCGCCCGCCTCCACCTCGACGCACTCGGCGCCAAGCTCACCGTGCTGCGCCCGGAGCAGGCGTCGTACATCGGTGTCCCGGTCGAGGGCCCGTACAAGCCCGATCACTACCGCTACTGACAACACCATCAGCCGCCGGATCCGGCAGAGCCGGGAGAAGCAGAGCTGATAGAACAGGCCTCCGCCCCCTGGGCGGGGGCCTGTCCGCTTTCCGTCAAGGACCCCACCATGCCTCGCGGCCGTTACTCCCTGCACGACCCGCACGACCACACCCCCCTCGGTGAAGAGCGCTTCCACTGCGCCACCGGCCCCTCCGGCTGGCGCTACGTCTCACAGATCACCACCCCCTCGGGCGACCCGGCCGGCTCCGTCGACCTGGCGATCGACGATCTCGGCCGCCCCATCCGTCTCCAGCTCCAGGCAGGGGACTGGCAGGTGCGCGGCGCCGCCCTGGAAGGCGTCACCTGGGTCCGCACGGATGCGACCGGTGAACACGCATCGGAAGGCAACGTCCGCGCGCACGCCTTCACCAGTACGTCCCCCGCCTTCTACGTGGCCGTGTCCCGCCTCCTCCGCCTCTCCTCCGGCGCCCCCGCCACCCGGATCCGCCTGGTCGCCTTCACGTCCCCCGTCCTCGCCCCCCTCACCGTCGACCAGGCGTGGGCGCTGAAGGGAAGGACAGCACACCCCACTGACAACGGCCTGCTGGAAGTGGACGAGTACCAGGTCAGCGCCCTGGACACGGGCGAGCAGCACACGGTCCACATCGCCGGCGACGTGGTGCTCGCGGCACCCGGCATCGAACTCGAGGACCTGGAGAGCCCGCCCTCGTCGTTCACGTAGCCCGGGGACGGGCGCCCGGGTGGCGGTGGCCGATGTGCGTGAACACCAGGTGTCCTGCTAGTGTCCTTTTCACGTCGCCAAGACTGTTGACACGGACTTGGCGGGGAGGTAGATTCAAACGGTTGCGGCGAGCGGGACAGCTCGCGGGCAACGGTTGGTATCTCACCGGCTTCGGTCAGTGAAGCTCCTTCACCCGAAGCATCTCGACTCCTTATCGGAAGCGAAAAGGTCGATGTGATCGGCCGGAGCGAATCTGATAAAGTCGGCAAAGCCGGAAAGCGAAAGCCGGAAGGCACACCCCGCTCCAACAGGGGGCCGGAAACGAAATTCCGAACCGGAAACGGAACGGAAAACGGATCTGGTAAGGTTGGAGACAACGAAGGGAAGCGCCCGGAGGAAAGCCCGAGAGGGTGAGTACAA